>NZ_CP075187.1:2532500-2730000 GCF_020510665.1 Dechloromonas denitrificans | reverse complement strand
CGATTTTTCGGTTAACAGCAATTCTTGCTGAGGTTGATTGCTGCTGCCACTGACAGGCACTGACTTCATGCCAGGCAATTGGGCCGCTACTCAGGACGACGATGCTGTAATATCCTGCTCCATTGACTTTCAGTTCGCCCGATTTGCCTCGGAAACGGTCTGAAATCTGGTAAAAAACGCCCTGTTTCCACTGGTTATCTCCCCACCACTGTCCTTTGCTGTCGGGATTCAGCATCGTGCATGTGTTGCTTGACCAGCGCATAGGTACCGCTGCAGCCATTGAGGCACTCAGGCCGGAAAGTTTTTCCTTTAATACGGCAAGCGCTCCTGCCGTCAGCTTTTGAGCATTTTCAGCAATAATGCGATTTTCTTCTGTCGGGGTCTTGGCGTAAGACTGCAGTGCAATCAGGCTTCCATCGGGTGATTTTTCGCCTTTGCGATTGATGCTGGCAATGACATCCGTGCCGGATTGACTCCAGGTTGAAATCTCATATGCCTGCGCACGAATGTGCTCAGCCCAGCGGTTCAGTTCGTCTGCCGGATTTGTCAGTGCATTGACGTACGGCACCATCTCTTGCTGGGTTCTTGGTTCAATTCTGGCGAATATACTTTCAGCGTCAGAGTAGCGTGCCGCAATGGCTTTGAGGCTCTCCTGGCCGATATTGTCGCCATTGTTTGCAATCAGGCTGCAGAGCTTGTCAATTTCGGCCAGCGAAGGGGCGATGGTTTGCTGGAGTTGGGACGTGTTGGTCATTGTCTTTATCGCCTGTGTTGCCGATTCCAGACTGGATACAACGACGTGTGTTTGTGCGAGAACAGCCGTCGATTCAGTCTTGATTGACGCGGTGATTTTCTGGAGCAGCCCCAGTTTTTGCTCAACCAGCAGACTATCCAGTTGTGGCAAGCTCGAAAGCTGAAGTGACGGTGCTCTTAGTTCTTCAGGGTGAACATTGACCCTTTGCCCGGAAATCCCTGCTTTTAATGCGTCGACCGCAGCAATGAGATCGCTGCCGGATTGCCTGGCAATTTGCTGGATTCTTGTATCACCGGTAGCGCTTTGGGCGTGGCTGTATTCTGCCTGCGCAATGCTTGATGCCTGATAGGCAGTATCCAGCAAATATAAAAGTGTGGGATTGCCGGTATGACTAATCTTGAGTGTTTCAGCCAGGTCTTGAATAAGGCCGATCATTGCTGTGTATTCAAGATCACTTGGTGTGCCCGAGATGAGTTTCTCTGTTTCTAAGCGCAGCGCTTTGTTTTGCTTAGCCAGATACAACGGCAACGGATCCAGCCCCGAATCTTCGAGTTGGATGATCAATTGGTTGGAACTTTCCTTGATGGCCAACGCGCTACTGCGCAAATTTGTTTTTTCAGTTTTGCTGATTCGGTCATTGGCGATGGCTGATGTAATGGCTTTACTTTGAGCCCCCAGTGCCGAGCTGATCCCGTTAGCCTTTTCTACCAAGGATTGAGCAAGGTTGGCCCATGGCACAAGGAATTGAGTGTTTTGATCGCTGACCAAGGTGCTGATGTTTTTCAGGGCAACGATACGTTCTGTCGTTGAGATTGCTCGATCAGCCGTCAGACGGGCTGTTTCAAGGGCTGCTATATCGGCTGACACGAGTATTTCAGTATCTCCGGCAGGCTGTGTTTCCGGGATCTGGCCAAAAAGACTTCCCGGATTTCCCCGGTAGGCAGTTCCCCCGAGAGGTGCAGGCCATGGGTAGTAGCCGTGTGTGCTGGCATATTGTTCGAGGCAGGACTTCGCTTCACCGGCGATTCGTTTTTCGACGGCCGCCATCAGCTCTTCCCGTGTAATCGTGATGAGTACATCGTCATTGCTTGCTTCGCGGCCAGTGCCGGATTGAAAAATCAGATCGCTGTCTGCATTTTTTGGATCAAGTTGGCCACGGCTGGCGATGATGATGGCGACAATGTCGGTGCTTGCCGGGCCATTGGCAATTTCGACACGCAAATCGGCTTCTGTGTCGCTGTTTAGTGGTGGCGTTTTTCGATCGCCGCCAAACCAGCGTGCCAAACTATAGTGAAAGACCATTCCCCGATCATCGACGGCAGTGACCAGATCGAGTGTTTTCCAGGGGAGAAGCCCGTTGTAACTATCGCAGTCATCGCGCGAAAGAATCGGCGAAATGCCGCTGCCGGTGATGTCCGGGCAGGGTAGGCGACCCGGTCGCTTGGCATCCGTGACAGCATAGGCAATCAAGGCCTCCTTGGCTTGTTTCAGCGCGTCAAGCAGTTTGACTTGATGGCGGATCGCATGATTTTGCGATCCAGACAGGCCTGAGATGACTTGGCTGCTGACCAGGATGAGGATGACGACGAGCAGCCAGATAATGATCCCGGATTGCTTGCGAGGTAGAGGGTGGCGATATTTCAAGGTTTACCCTTGGCCCGCTGGATTTCAATTTTTCCATCGCCGAGAATCGATAGCCGATTTCCGCTTTCATTGAGGAGCGTGTCGCCGACGGCGAGCGTCGCTGGAAGAGCGACTTCGTCAGGAATGTGTTGATTGTTTACCCAGCGAATGCGTCGGCCATTACTGCGGATCATTTCCCCATTGAGCGTAAATTCTCCTCTGCCATCGTGTGTTTCTCCGTTGATACTTGGCAAACGCTGCGTTCGTTCAAGGTTTGTGCGTTGTTCCGGAGTGAAAAACAGTCGTTCCAGACGATTTTCGGGCTGGGCGGCACATGTCTGAAAGCCAATTGATAGCGCAAACAAAACGATGGTCCCGTGCGCTTTCATTGCGGCAGGGCTCCTGTTTCAAGGAAATACCAGTCGATATCGCACTCTGCGGCCAGCATGCTTTCGCTCTCCGACGTGTTGCGCTTCAACAGACACTGCCGGATGACAGGAATGGCATTGATCTCCTGTTTGAGCTGATCAATAACGTCCAGCAGAATTTGCTCGTGCAACAGGCTGAGCCTGATGTTGAGTTTGATGCAAGAAAATGCCTGCTGGTCTGCCACAACAGGTGTGGATGATTTGGGTTCCGGGAATGAATACGCCAGTTGGTGAATGAACGGGTGGTGCCGGATTCGCTCCAATGATTCGATCAAGTTGAGCCGTCGTTCCTGTTTGTTGGCTCCCGTTCGACTGAACTGCCGAGCCAGGTGCTTGCCACTGGCTATGATTTGTTCTGCGGCATGCTGCGAGCGTTGTCTCTGCTCGTTGGCAAGAGTGTTCTGTCTTGCCTGCCGGTACTGCTCATTCGCCTGCGTGTGACGTTCCATTCCCCAGAGGGAGAGGCCGGTGGCGAGGGTCAGCATGACCAAAAAAACCGCAATCGGTTTTTGAACTGGATGTGCGTTGGACACCCATGTTTTCATGGTGCAGCTTGATAGCGCATCAGGAGTGCAAAGTGCCGGGCCTGTTTATCAGCGACGCTATTTCCCTGCACCAGCGATGCGGATGAGTCGGTCGAAACAAGCGATTTCTGAAGGTCGACCGTAGCACTGCCGACCTGTCTGAAGGATGCGATCAAGCGGTCCTGGTAAGCAATAAGCATCCTTGCCGAGGTTGATTCTGGGAGCAATATCCTGCCGCGTAATTGGGTGCTTTCAGGCTGTTTTCCTGCATCGTTCTGCCAATTGATTTCATCCAGCTCGACTTCGGGATATTGCGTCAATACCTGACTGATTTGTCCGAGCCTGGCGACGGGATCGGCGATTTGTCCCAAAATTGCGGTGTGCTGCTGATTGAGATTGCGCCACTTTTCAAGGGCGGCGGCACTGTCTTCCGTGGGCGGATTTTGTCGTGCCGGATCGTGGGAGGAAAGCGCAGATGTCTGTCTTTCCAAGTGGCTGATCTCGTGCTGCAGGTATACCTGCAAGCCCGTCGCAACGATTGCCATACCGATGCTGGCTACAACCGTCGCGCGTCGAATTTGATGCTGCAAGACGGTTTGGTGCAGGCGTGCTTCCTTGAATTTATGGCTGGGCTGTTTCTGGCTTAGCACGCCAAGAAAAATTGCCGTCGCATCTCCTTCTTCCATCTGAGCGGATATTTCAAGGCGTCTGGCGGTTTCGCCGGTTTCAAGCATCTGCCAGGCTGCTTCCTGGGGGCTCACCGTTACGTCGATGTTTGCTGTTACCTCATGCTGCGCGATCAGATAGGTTGGAATGACCGTATCGCGGGTGATCTCGCGTTGACCAATCAGGTATTGCCGTAGTTTGGTGTGCTCCTGCCGGATTTGCTCGGCCATTTGCACCGCATTGCCCTTGAGCAGGGGGGATTGCCGGATCAATAAATTCTGCCCATCGAGCAAAAAGCTTTGGCGAAGTACGTCGCCACATTGGGCGAGTAAAAGGCAACAGGATGTGTCGTGGCCCAGCGTTTTCAGTAGTAGCGGGCCAATTTGCGACAGGGTGAAAATCCCATTGCAGCAAATTCTGGATATTTTGATGCTGTCCAGCCAAGGGCCAAGTTTGTCCGCTTGGGAGAGTCCGGAAATGACCAGCTCTTCCTGGGGAGGCTGCGCCTTGTTGATGCCAAGGGGGGTCGAAAAAGTCAGGGCCGATGGCGGAAATGCATGTTGGATCCGGTGTTGGACAAGCGCTTGGCGGTCGGCGCCGCGAAGCCTGGGTATGCTTGCCCGAATGCAGGACTCATCTGCCGTGTCGACGGCAAGGCGATAGTGAGTTTTGTGATTTGCCGCCAGATAGGCTAAAAAATCCCGATGCCCATCGGGCGTATTTTCAAAACAGGCATGCCGGGCAAGTTGACCGCGGGAGGGCATGAAAACAGTCAGAGACTGAGGGTTGGCCAGAAAAATGGCTGCCTTGTTCATGTTTTGACCTGTCCGATCACATCATAAATTGGACCGATCAGCGCCATCATGATCCAGCCAAGCAAGCCACCAATCAGTAAAGTCAAGGCAGGTTCAATCAGCGACTGGAGGCGTCCGATCGACTCCCTGATGTCGCGGGTATAAAAATAGCTGACATTGAGCAGCACACTATCCAGCCCGCCCGTGCTTTCCCCAATTTGCAGCATGCGGATGATCAACGGCGGAAACAGTCCGGTGCGCGTAAATGCTTCGGCAATGTTGCTGCCATCCTGAATCGATTTTTCGACATCTTGCAGTGCCGCGCGGATGGCCCGGTTGTCGACGACGCCGTGTGTGATGCTGAGGGCTTGCAGGACTGAAATGCCTGAGCCGTAGAGCATGGCAAAGGTATTGGCAAATCGGGCGAGGCTGATTTTGCCTAGCAGTGGGCCGATAATCGGCAATTTAAGTATCAAGGCATCGGCGCGTTGCCGGGTGTTCTGGGAGGTATCGAGGATCCATCGAATCAGGATGCCGCCAGCGATGGGCAAGGTAATGATCAACGGCCACCAGTCAGCAACAAGCGCCGCGGTGAGAAACAGAAGCCGGGTTTGCAGGGGAATGGCTTGCCCTGTGCCGCTGAGAAACAGTTTCAGTTGCGGCACCATGTACAGCATCAGGAATATGGTGGCGCCGATGACGACGGTTGCAACGAAAGCGGGGTAGAGCAGCAGTTTTTTGGTTTGCGAAGAGAGTTCATCCTCCCATTTGAGGGCTTCGCCGAGGTTGGTCAGTGTGCTCGGCAGCTGGCCGCTTTCCTCTCCGGCTTTGATCAAATTGACAAAGATGGCGTCGAACAGGTGAGGATGGACAGCCATCGATTGGGAAATGGTTTGCCCGTTTTCAATGTCGCAAATCATCTCGCCAATGGCTTGCCGGAAAACCTTGTGTTCCGTGGCGGCTTGTAAATCCTTCAGCCCGTCGAGAACCGGAATGCCCGCCCGGGTCAGGTGCTCCAGATGAAAACAGAAGTCAATCCGGTCGCGCCGCGTGATGGTCGGCTGGCCAAAGAGCGGGCGGTAGCGGCATGGCTGGCAGCGGATCAGTTCCAGGTGCCTGATTTTCAACCTCGTTTCGAGGTCGACCGTATCCTGCGCCTCGGCATAACCCTGGGCGAGCTGTCCATCGTTGCTGAGTGCTTTGTAGCGGAACCGCATGGCTACATCCGTTCGCTCAGGTCAACGATGCGACAGAGTTCTTCGAGCGAGGTGTTGCCCTCGATGACATGTTGAACGCCGTCATCGGCCAGTGTCTGGAAGCCTTCCCCATGCATTTGTTCGCGCAGTGTGACCAAAGTGCTTCGTTGCGCGATCAATTTGTCCAGCCCGGGGCCGATGCGCAACGTTTCGATCAAGGCAATCCGTCCACGATAGCCCTGATGCTCACAGGCTGGACAGCCTAGCGAGTGATAAATGGTCAGGTTTGTCGCTGCGGTGGTGTCGTGATCGAGTAGCTTGAGCTCCTCGCTCGTTGCGATGCGGGGCTGCCGGCATGTCTGGCAAAGGCGGCGAACCAGCCGCTGGGCAATGATGCCGATAATGTTGCCGCTCATCATGTCCGGCTGTACGCCGATATCAAGAAGCCGGGGAATCGCACCGATGGCTGAGTTGCTGTGCAAGGTCGAGAAAACCTGATGACCGGTCATGGCGGCCCGAAAGGTCATTTCTGCCGTTTCCGGATCGCGTATCTCTCCGACCAGAATCACGTCCGGATCCTGGCGCATCATCGATCGGATGCCGCTGGCAAAATCCAGTTTGCTGCTTTCTCCCAGAGAGGTCTGACGCACCATCGGCAACTGGTATTCAACCGGGTCCTCCAGCGTCATGATGTTGACGCCTTCGCTGTTTATCTGGCCCAGAATTGAATAGAGGGTTGTGGTTTTTCCACTGCCAGTGGGGCCGGTGACCAGAATGACACCCTCCGGTCGAGCGATCATCCGTTTGAGTTGTGCCAGATGGTGCGTTCTCAGTCCGAGGTCTTCCAGGGGAATGATGCCTTGCCGCCGGTCCAGGATGCGCATGACCATGTTTTCGCCATGGATGGTTGGCTGGCAGGCCGTCCTGAAATCAACCGGCCGGCCTGAAATGTTCAGGCTGATTCGGCCATCTTGCGGTGCTCGCGTCTCGGTAATATTCATCCCGGCCATAACCTTGAGGCGAACCATCATCGCCGGCCAGCATGATTTGTGTAACGCGCGGATCTGGCGGAGTACGCCATCTATCCGGTAGCGAATGCGTAGAAAGTGAGCCTCCGGTTCAAAGTGAATGTCCGAGGCGGTTCGCTTGACGGCATCATTCAGCAAGGAATCAATTAGTCGAACGATAGGGTGTCCAAAATCGGGTGTTGCGGTCGACAGTTGTTTTCGGTCGATTTCGCCTGTGGCCAGTTCATGCAAGATGCCGTCGATCGAAAAATCATGGCCATAGAATCGATCAATGGCCTGGCTGATCTCCGATTCCCCGGCAAGCCGCATTTCAATCTTGAATTCAGAACCCAGTTCAGCTTGGATCTGATCCTGGGCGAGCAGGTCGTGACTGTCGGCAACCGCCAGAAGCAGGTGTCGGCGCACCTGGTCAAAATCAAGCGGCAACACACGCTGGCGTCTGGCGAGATCGCCGGGGATCAGTTTGAGTGCTTCAGGGTCAATGCTGATGTTTGCCAGGTCAATTCTCGTCTTGCCCTGTATCGCAGCCAACGTCTGGCATAAATGCTTTTCGCTCAGAAAACCCAGGGTGACCAGAAGGCGTCCCAATTGCTGTTTTCTTTCTTGCTGCTCGCGCAAGGCAATATGCAATTGATCGTCACTCAGCAATCCGGCGGTGATGAGTGCCTGGCCGAGCGGCAGATGTTGTGATGTCGATGAATTCATCGCGTATCCGACAGGACTTGTTGCAACTCGATCAGGCGAAGTCTGGTCTGGGCAATATCAAACCCGGCGAGACGCTTGTCTGAAGCTTCCAGTGCCAGTCGATAATGCTGAATGGCGAGGCGGTACTGCCTTAGCCGGTCAAGACTGATGGCCAGGTTGAAGAGAAAGTCCGGGTTGCCTGATTCATTGGCGACGGCATTGAAATAGGCTAGTTCGGCTTCATCCCAGCGCCCTTCTCCGGCCATCAGATTTCCCAGGGTAAAGTGCAGGGCGGCTGAGCGTGGATGAGCTGCCAGCCAGGTTCTGAGATGGCTTTCTGCTTCGCGGCGCATGACGCCGCCTTTGAGTGAACCGATAACGCTGGCAATGACTGCTGGAGATTGAGGGTTGGCCTGTTGCGCCTGTCGCCGGAGTTTCTCTGCCGCATCGGGCCGGTTTTTTCTTTCAGCAATGGTCGCGAGAGCAAGAAGAATGTCCGTGTTGTTGGGATCCTTGGCCGACTGCTTCTGATACGCCAACTGCACCAAGTCAAGTTCGTCCGGTTTTTCTGGCTCAGCGAGGGGCTGGCAAACAAGTGCTCCTGCTCCGATGTTTTTATCAGTCGGCTTGGCTTGATGTGGCGTACCTTGGTCGTGATTCGAAGCCAGCCCTTTCGGGGGATTGCCAAGACTTCCGGCCATCGCCAGGGCCGGGATGAGGAGTGCTACGATAATCATTATCAAGAACCTCATGATCGCTTGTTCGGGGGAAATGTCATGGATGTCTGCTTGCCTCGGGAAGGCCGGTGATGCTGTGTGCCGAAAATCCAGGCGAAAACATCCCTGGTCCAGGCAGGCGGTCTTTCAGCGAGCGGTAGTCCCCTTCGAGACTGGCTTCCTTGATGACGACGGGCCTTAGAAAAATGACCAGTTCGGACTTTCGGGAACTGTTGTCGCGCTTGGTAAGCAGCTCTCCAGCCAGCGGTATTTGTCCGAGCAAGGGAATCCGGCCGGTGTTGTAACTGATACCGTCCTCCATCAAACCGCCTAATACGGCAATGTCCCCGCTTGTCACGCGCATCACCGACTCGACTTCGCGGGTACGGATTTGTGGGACAAGATTCTGGACGCCGGCTGCTTTGTTCGATGGATTGGGGTCTTCCTTCCAGTCGGAAACGCTGGAAATGGTTGGCCGGATATTGATGATCACCGTTCCGGATTCACTGATTTGCGGCGTGACGGCCATCACCAGACCAACCGAGACCGATTGCGGCGTGGTTGTGACGGCGGTCGTGGTGCCAACATTGGCTGATGTGGTCGTGTCGGATTTGACGTTGAAGTACACAATGCTTTCAACAACCTTGAGTAGCGCCGTTTGGTTATTGAGTACCGATAAGCGAGGGCTGGAGAGCACCTTGGTCGTACCGAACGATTCGAGAAGATTGACTGCGGCGACGAGATTGAGCGGCTTGTTGAGTTGCCGCAAAATCAGGCTGAATGCCGTGTTGGCCGAATCAGCAACACTCCCGTTGGCCGGCCGGGTGATGGAGAAGCCGGAGTCGTCCGCGCGAAAGCGGCTCCAGTCGATGCCTTGTTTGAAGCCATCGGACAGTTCGACCTCGACAATCGTCGTTTCGATCATGACTTGACGGCGGGCGGCATGAACTACCCGGTCGATGAATTCCTGTATTTTTTCGTGTTGCCGCTGGGTGGCACGGACGGTGATGACGCCACTTTCGGCATTCAGAATAACGGCGGCGGCTTCGCGAAACGTGTTGCGCCGGATGGTTGAGTTGGCGGCAGTCTGTGATGAACTGGGGACTGGCGATGTTTGTTGGACGGTGTTGGCTGCGGGGCGGTGTGTTCGAGGGTTGTTGGGAGGCTGGGGCTGCGGCCCTGTCGAGTTTCTGCTATCGGTTTGTTCAATGACTGTTTCGCTGCTGCCCTCGGGCAATGTCTTGTCGGTTTCCCGCAGGATGTCCTTGATGTTTTTTTCCAGCGACTCCCAGAAAATATTCTTGGCGCTATTGTCGATCCGCGTATTGGATATATTTCCCGCACTGCCGCCCGTCGCCGCACCCGGCATGTTTCCCGCCGTTGAAATCTGCGTGTTGGTCGAGATCGTCCCGCTGACATTGCGCGCCATATTGACGTAGTCAACGGTGTAATGCCTGAGAAACGGTGAATCTGGCATCACCGAAATATTGTCCCCATCAAATTCGAAGCGAATATCAACTTGCCTGGCGATTCGCTGTAGAAGTTGCGGCAGGGTTTGATCGATGGCGTTGAGGCTTAGCGTCCCCGATATGCCAGGGTGAATGTCGACGTTGATTTTTGCATCGCGCGCCAGGGCAAACAGCAAATCCCGCGCTTGAATGTTGTTGACCACGACACTGTAGGTTTCGGCCTTGTTTGTCTGTGCGGCAGAGTTCACAGGTGGTGGCAAATTGTTCAGTACCGGGCTTGGAATATTGCCTGGGATGATTTGTGTGGTGCTTGCGGGATTCAGGTGCCCTGGCACCCGATCGTGTACGACAGGCGTGCTACACGCAATCAGTAACAGCGGGATGGATGAAATGATGAACAATTGCACGCGCACTGGTTTTGTTCCTCTTTTAGCCCACTGGTATATTTGTTTGGCATTTTATGAGGGGTGTTTGCAGATTGTTTGTAATTTTTTGTAGGGAGATACGCTTGGCTGCCGTTTCGGGTGACTTGGCTGTGCTGGCGTGGGCGCAACATTCCAAATGGAAAAGTTGGCAATTGCAGCAGCAGCCGGCTGAGCGGGGAGCTAATCTGGTAAAATCGCACGACTTTTTTCAAGGGACCCCGTTTTGTCCAACGACATCCTGGTCGATATAGAAGACCTACGCTTCGACTATGATGGTCGGCCCATCCTGCAGGGAATCAACATGAAGATTCCTCGCGGCAAGGTCGTCGCCATCATGGGCGGGTCCGGTTGTGGCAAAACCACGCTTTTGCAGTGTATTGGCGGGCAGTTGAAGCCGACCGGCGGCCGTGTTCTTCTCGAACACAATCGTGTTTGCGAAATGACTCAAAAAGAGCTTTATGGGTTGCGCCGCCGCATGGGGATGCTTTTCCAGTTCGGGGCCCTGTTTACCGATATGTCCGTGTTCGACAACGTGGCTTTTCCGTTGCGCGAGCACACGGATTTGTCGGACGAAATGATTCGCGACCTGGTGTTGATGAAGCTTGAGGCCGTCGGGCTGCGCGGGGCTCATAAGCTGATGCCCGGCGAGCTTTCTGGGGGAATGGCCCGGCGTGTTGCCTTGGCTCGGGCGGTTGCACTCGACCCGATGCTGGTCATGTACGACGAGCCCTTTACCGGCCTGGACCCCATTGCGCTGGGTGTCATCGGGCAATTGATCCGGAAGCTGAATGACGCGCTCGGCGCGACCTCGATCATGGTGACTCACGATGTTCAGGAGTCGCTTCAGATCGTTGATTATATTTACTTTGTTTCAGGTGGGCAGATTGTTGCCGAAGGGACGCCCGATCAAATTCGCGCCTCGCAGGATCCATTTGTTCATCAGTTCGTGCATGCCGAAGTTGATGGGCCTGTCCACTTCGATTACCCGGCGCCAGTTGTTCGCCATGAATTTCTGCGCGGGGTGAAGCATGCCTGATTTGCTGCTTCCTTTCCGCAAGCTGGGGCATGCCGTTATTGAGCGCATCTGGCGACTTGGTTTTGCCGCGCGCTTTTTGGTTGCCATCCTGCGCTACTCCGGGGCCTCCTTTTTGCGCCTGCCGCTGACCCTGCGGGAAATTTATTTCAGCGGGGTGCTGTCTCTGCTGATCATCATGGTTTCCGGGTTGTTCGTCGGCTTGGTGCTGGGTTTGCAGGGGTATGAAACCTTGCAGCGCTATGGTTCAACGGAAGCGCTTGGTGTTCTGGTGGCACTGTCCTTGACACGTGAGCTTGGCCCGGTTGTCGCCGGCTTGCTGTTTGCTTCGCGGGCCGGCTCTTCCGTCACGGCCGAGATCGGCTTGATGAAAGCGACCGAGCAACTCAAGGCAATGGACATGATGGCGGTCAATCCGATTGCGCGCGTTGTGGCTCCTCGGTTTTGGGGCGGCGTGATTTCCATGCCGTTGCTGGCAGCCCTGTTTTCTGCCATGGGGGTGCTGGGGGGCTGGCTGATTGGCGTGGTGTTCATCGGTGTCGACGATGGCGCTTTCTGGTCGCAGATGCAGTCTGGTGTCGATTGGCGTTATGACGTGCTCAATGGCGTCATCAAGAGTTTTGTTTTTGGCATCGCGGTTTCGCTGATTGCCGTTTTCGAAGGTTACGATTCCGTGCCGACCGCCGAAGGGGTTTCCCGGGCAATCACCCGTACTGTGGTGACTTCCGCCCTGACCATTCTGGCGCTCGATTTCGTACTCACTTCGTTCATGTTCCGGGGAGCTTAATGAAACGTACCGTACTAGACCTCTGGGTCGGTTTTTTTGTCGCTATTGGTATTGTCGCGCTCATGTTCCTGGCTTTGAAGGTCGGCAATTTGTCCTCCTCGCACTTGTCGGAAACCTACGTCCTCCAAGCCAAGTTTGATAATATTGGCGGCCTGAAAGTGCGTGGCCCGGTTAAAAGTGCCGGCGTGCTGGTCGGGCGCATTTCCGATATACGTTTTGATCCAGCGACTTACGAAGCGGTCGTGACGATGGAAATTGGTGGCCGCTATCAGTTTCCCAAGGATACGTTTGCCTCGATTTATACCGCAGGCCTGCTCGGCGAGCAGTACATCGGGTTTGATGTTGGCGGTGAGGAAAAAATGTTGCAGGCGGGCGATACAATCAAGAAAACACAGTCGGCCGTGGTACTTGAAAAATTGATTAGCCAATTTCTATTCAGCAAGGCAGCAGACGGACAGGATAAAAAATGACGGTGATGCTCAAGGCATTAAGTGCTCGTGGGGTCGGCAAGCTGATGGCGGGTGCCGCTCTCGCTTTGATTTTGTCTGCCGAGGTGGCGGCTGAAGCTAACCCGCGTGATCCGTATGAAGGATTTAACCGCACGATGTTCTCTGTGAACGAAGCGGTTGATAAATACGCTGCCAAGCCCGTTGCTCAGGTCTACGACAAGGCTGTTCCCTTGCCGGTCAAGGCTGGGCTCGGTAATTTCTTTGGCAATACCGCGGACTTGTGGATTGGCGTCAATAGCGCCCTGCAAGGCAAGTTTGGCGATGCCGGCATTGATGTCAGCCGTCTGCTGATCAATTCGACGGTAGGTATCTTCGGCTTGTTTGATGTTGCCAGCGAGCTTGGCCTGGAAAAGCACGATGAAGATGCCGGACAGACGCTGGCTGTTTGGGGTGTTGGTGATGGCGGTTACCTGTTCTGGCCAATTCTCGGCCCCCGTACGGTGCGTGATACTGCTGGCTGGGGCATCGACTCTTATGCTGATCCGGTGTGGCGCGTTCGTCCGATTGCCTCGCGCAACAGCATGGTGGCGGCTCGTTTCGTTGATATCCGTGCCAGCCTTTTGCCGGCAGATAAAGTCATCGATGAGGCGGCGCTGGATAAATATGCCTATATTCGTGACGCTTACCTGCAACGTCGCCGCAACCAGATTTTTGATGGCCGCCCGCCGCGCCTGGAAGATTGATTCTCCATTGTGAACACCATGAAAAAAGTTTTTGCTTTTGTTGCCTCCGTGTTTTTTGCGACCTCCGTCCTGGCGCAGGAGGCTCCCGATGTGCTGGTCCAGCAAGTCTCGTCTGAAGTCCTCGAGATTATCCGGTCCGACAAGGATATCCAGAGTGGCAACACCCAGAAGGTAATCGACCTCGTCGAGAAAAAGGTATTGCCGCATTTCAATTTTCAGCACATGACAGCCCTGGCTGTTGGCAAGGACTGGAAAAAAGCCAATGCCCAGCAGCAGCAGCAGTTGGCGGCAGAATTCAAGACCCTGCTGGTGCGTACCTATGCCAATGCACTGACTGGCTATAAAAACCAGAAACTGGTCTACAAGCCATTCAAAATGGCTGCTGGCGAGACCGATGTTCTGGTTCGGACCGAAGTGCTTCAGCCGGGTAGTAAACCCGTTCAGATTGACTACAGTCTGGAAAAGCTCGATGCCGGCTGGAAAGTTTACGACATGACGGTGGCTGGGATCAGTCTGGTGACGAACTACCGCGATCAGTTCGCTCAAGAAGTACGCAATGGCGGACTGGATGGTTTGATTTCGACGATTTCAGCCAAAAACAAATCCTTGGAGTCCGGCCAGGGCAAGGCGGATAAGAAATGATCGAACGTCAGGCCGGGCGCCTTGTGGTCAAGGTGCCCCTTGTCATGGCCAATGCGCGCGGCCTGCTTGAAGCAGGCCGTTCTGCTTTGCAGGCCGGGGAAGATGTTTTCGACTTTGCCGAAGTGAGGGAAGCGGATTCGTCGGCTTTAGCCGTTATGCTCGGCTGGTTGCGGGCGGCTGAATTGTCGCGGTCGACCGTTCGATTTGCCAATATTCCGGCCGGAGTTCGTTCGCTGGCTGAGCTGTACGGCGTTGCCGAACTGCTGCCCCTCGCTTGAGGGCGTTGCTGTGACCGCTGCAGTTTCCTTTACTGATGTCGTTAAGCATTTTGGCTCCCTGAAGGCGCTGGACGGGATTTCGCTCGACATCGCGCAAGGGGAGTTTTTTGGCCTGCTTGGCCCGAACGGTGCGGGAAAAACAACCCTGATCTCTTCTTTGGCCGGTCTTGTCCGGCCTGACTCCGGCACCATCAAGGTGCTTGGGCATGATGTCATTGACGACTTTCGTCTGGCGCGCGGCATGTTGGGCGTTGTGCCGCAGGAGTTGGTGTTTGATCCCTTTTTCAGTGTGCGTGAAACGCTCAAAATCCAGTCAGGCTATTTCGGTATTCGAAAAAATGATGACTGGATCGATGAGATTCTCGAAAACCTTGATTTGACGGGCAAGGCAGATGTGAATATGCGTCGTCTGTCGGGTGGCATGAAGCGCCGTGTGCTGGTTGCGCAGGCGCTGGTGCATAAACCGCCAGTCATCGTGCTTGATGAGCCGACCGCAGGCGTTGATGTTGAATTGCGTCAGGGCTTGTGGCAATTCGTTCGTCGCTTGAATAACGAAGGTCACACCATTATTTTGACGACCCACTATCTTGAAGAGGCCGAAGCCCTTTGCGGCCGGCTGGCCCTGATGAAACAGGGGCGACTCATTGCGCTCGATAGCACGGCCAACTTGATGGCAGCCCATCCAGGTGGAACGCTGGAAGATGTTTTTGTCCGGACGATGAATCAGTGATCGGTTTCTGGACGCTTTTCTACAAGGAATTGCTCCGTTTCTGGAAGGTTGCCTTCCAGACCGTCGGCGCGCCTGTGCTGACGGCGCTGCTCTACCTGCTGATCTTTGGGCATGTCCTTGATGAGCATGTACTCGTGCATGGCGTCCGCTATACAACTTTCCTGGTGCCTGGTCTCGTCATGATGCAGATATTGCAAAATGCCTTTGCCAATTCATCTTCCAGTCTGATTCAGGCAAAAATCACGGGCTCGATCGTCTTTGTCCTGCTGCCGCCGATTCCTTATGGTGCCTTTTTCGGGGCTTATGTTCTTGCCGCATTGCTTCGTGGCTTGATGGTTGGTCTGGGGGTCTTGCTGGCAACGATCTGGTTTGCCGAGTTGAAAGTTGTGGCCCCCTTCTGGATTCTTGCATTTGCTGTCTTTGGCGGTGCCTTGTTTGGTGCGTTGGGCATGATTGCCGGCATCTGGTCGGAAAAATTCGATCAGCTGGCTGCCTTCCAGAATTTTCTGATCATGCCGCTGACCATGCTTTCAGGTGTCTTCTACTCGATTTACACATTGCCTACATTCTGGCTGCGTGTGTCGCATTACAATCCCGTTTTTTACATGATTGACGGCTTTCGTTACGGGTTTTTTGGCGTCTCCGATGTGGCGCCCGAAACCAGTCTCGCAGTCGTCGTAGCCAGTTTTGCTGCAGTCACGTTTTTGACGTTGAACCTGCTCAAGCGTGGCTGGAAACTTAGAGCTTAAAAATATGCATCCTGAACAGATCAAACAACTCATCCTCGCCGGAATGGCTTGTGAGTACCTTACTGTCGAAGGCGATGGGCAGCATTTCTACGCAGTCGTGGTGAGTGCTGAGTTTGTCGGCAAAAATCGTGTTCAGCGTCAGCAGCGGGTTTACCAAACGCTCAAGGGTGAGCTTGCGAGCGGTGAGTTGCACGCACTTTCCTTTACTAAAATACTGACCCCCGAAGAATGGAGCGTACAGCGTGGATAAGTTATTGATTCAGGGCGGTAAAGCCCTCTCTGGCGAAGTTGCCATCTCCGGGGCCAAAAATGCTGCGCTCCCCATTCTTTGTGCCTCGCTGTTGACTGCCGAGCCGCTGCACCTGACCAATGTGCCGCATCTCAACGATATTTCGACCATGCTTCGTCTGCTGGGGGAAATGGGTGTTGGTGTGACGATGGATGGTATTGACGGCATCGTGCTGAATGGTGGTGGATTGAATAATCCGGTCGCTTCGTACGAGATGGTCAAAACGATGCGCGCATCCATCCTCGTACTTGGCCCGCTGGTTGCCCGTTGCGGCGAAGCGCGGGTTTCCTTGCCCGGCGGTTGTGCCATTGGCGCCCGTCCGGTCGATCAGCACATCAAGGGGCTGCAGGCCATGGGGGCCGAGATCAAGGTCGAGCAGGGCTATGTGCACGCCAAGGCAACTCGCCTCAAGGGGGCGCGTATCTGCACCGATATGGTGACCGTGACGGGGACCGAGAATCTGATGATGGCCGCGTGCCTGGCTGATGGCGAAACAATCATAGAAAATGCCGCACGTGAGCCGGAAGTGGTCGATCTGGCCAACTGTCTGATCAGCATGGGCGCCCGGATTTCTGGTGCCGGTACCGACATCATCCGGATTCAGGGGGTCGAAAAATTGCACGGGGCGACTCACGCCATCATGCCGGACCGGATTGAGACAGGCACCTATCTTTGTGCGGCGGCAGCAACGGGGGGCGATATCCGCCTTGTCAAAACCTCTGCCGCCTACCTTGATTCCGTGGTCGACAAACTGATGGATGCCGGTTGTGACATCACCGTCGAGCGCGATGCAATCCGCCTTGTCGCGCCGCAGCGGCTCAAGGCCGTCAGCCTGCGTACAGCGCCATACCCGGCTTTTCCGACCGATATGCAGGCGCAGTTCATGGCCATCAATTGCGTTGCCGAAGGTGTAGCGACCATTCGCGAAACCATTTTTGAAAACCGTTTCATGCACGTCAGCGAGTTGATGCGTCTGGGGGCGGATATTCAGATCGACGGCAGCAATGCCTTGGTCCGTGGCGTGAATCATCTTGAGGGCGCGACAGTCATGGCGACTGACCTGCGTGCTTCGGCCTCTTTGGTCATTGCCGGTCTGGTGGCACGTGGAGAAACGTTGATTGATCGCATCTATCACCTGGATCGCGGCTATGAGCGAATCGAAGAGAAGCTTGCCAAGCTTGGTGCCAGCGTAAAGCGGGTGCATTGAGCTGTTGTTTCTGCGCTGAATCGACCGGGTTTCCCCGGTCGACCGCTCCAGTTGGGCAAAATACCTTTGCATTATTCGTAAGACGGCCCCATACTCCGGGCTTCGGGATTTCCAGGCAGTGTTTTGTGCCTACGCCGTACCCGGCTAGCAGCTTTTAGTTGCCAGCTTTTCGGTTTGCCAGCTCCTCGGTCTTGATCTCGTATTTCCCGGGTAATTCGTTACCCACTTGTATATTTTTTACCAAGGATGCTAAAAATGGCAAATGGTACCGTTAAGTGGTTCAACGACGCTAAAGGCTTCGGCTTCATCTCCCCGTCTGAAGGCGGCGAAGACCTGTTCGCTCACTTCTCCGCAATTCAAGGCAATGGCTTCAAGAGCCTGGCCGAGAACCAAAAGGTAACGTTCGACATCGTTACCGGCCCGAAGGGCAAGCAAGCTGCCAACATTCGCCCGGTGGAATAAGCCAAGCGATAGCGCAAGCTAGTAAAAAGCCCGGTTCGCCGGGCTTTTTTGCGTTTACGCATGGTGCTTTTTATTGCGCATGGCATGGCTGGCACCGATAATCCTTGCTTCACCCCACAGCAAGGAGACAACAATGCAACGCAGAAACTTCATGACCGCCATTGCCGCAGCGTGTGTGCTGCTCAGCGGCGCCGCTCAGGCGCAGAGTTATCGAGCCGAATACCGCCTTTCCACAACGCTGGGGACGGCTTTTACCTGGGGGCAGGCCGGTGAGCGCTGGATCGAACTGGTCAAGGAAAAAACCCAGGGGCGCATCAATATCAAACTTTATTCCGGCAACTCGCTGGTGGGGGGCGATCAGACGCGTGAATTCACCGCGATACGCCAAGGGGTGATCGATATGTCGATTGGCTCCACGATCAACTGGTCGCCGCAGGTCAAGGAGCTGAACCTGTTCTCGCTGCCCTTCCTGATGCCTGACTACAAGGCGATCGATGCCTTGACGCAGGGTGATGTCGGCAAGGATCTGTTTGCCGTGCTTGAAAAACGCGAGGTCGTTCCGCTGGCCTGGGGCGAAAACGGCTTCCGTGAAATGTCCAACTCGAAGCGCCCGATCGCTTCTCCCGCTGATATGAAGGGGATGAAGTTCCGTGTAGTCGGTTCGCCGCTCTATAACGAAACGTTTTCAGCGCTGGGTGCCAATCCAACCCAGATGAGCTGGGCTGATGCTCAGCCGGCCCTGGCTTCCGGCGCGGTCGACGGCCAGGAAAATCCGCTTTCCGTTTTTGTCGCTGCACGCTTGTCGACCGTGGGACAGAAGTATTTGACGCTTTGGCACTACGTTGCTGATCCGCTGATTTTTGTCGTGAACAAGCAGGTTTGGGCAAGCTGGACGCCCGCTGACCGTGAAGCGGTGCGTCAGGCTGCGTTGCAGGCTGCGCGCGAGAATGTCGACAAGGCCCGCAAGGGAATCGCCGGTAGCGATAACGCGGTGCTCAAGCAGATCGAGGCGCAGGGTGTGACGGTGACCCATCCGACAAGCGAGCAGCGGGCTGCGTTTGTCCAGGCAACCCGCCCGGTGTACGACAAGTGGTCGAAAACCATTGGCGCCGATCTGGTCAAGAAGGCTGAATCGGCTATCGCCAAGCGTTGAGAGACTGATGAACGACAATAATGATGCCGCCGTTTCCGGCGGCAAATTAACGCTCGAGTCGGTCGAGCGTTTCCTGATGGCCGCGTCGATGGGGTTGTTATGCCTGTTGACGATGGCCAACGTGCTGGTGCGCTATTTCACGGATATTTCCTTTGCCTTTACCGAGGAAATATCCGTCGCGCTGATGGTGGTCATGACGTTGATCGGTGCTTCGCATGCCTTTGCGACCAATCACCATATTGCGATCACTTTCTTTGTCGACCGCAAACCCCAGTTCCAGCGCTTCGTCCGGGGCTTTGCCGCACTCTGTTCGTTGGTCATGTTTGGCTTGCTGGCCTGGTATGGCGTTTTCATGGCCTGGGATGACTTTGATTTCGAGGTGACATCTCCGTCGCTCGGCGTGCCGCAGTGGATTTACACGGTCTGGCTGCCGATCCTGTCGGTCGTTATCGTATTGCGCCTGCTTGCCGTGCTGCGGCGGGGAGGTCAATGATGGACTGGATACTCTTCGGCATCTTTGTCGTCCTGATGCTTTCCGGCGTGCCGCTGGCTGTGGCCATGGGGCTGGCTGGGACGGCGGTGGTCGCTCTGTCGGGCTTGGGCATGATGTCCTTGCCAACCAATGTTTATACCGGCATTGCGAAATACCCGCTGATGGCGATTCCGGTTTTCGTGATCGCCGGCCTGATCTTTGAGAAGGCCGGGGTGGCGGCGACCATCGTCCGTTTTGCATCGGCCCTGGTGGGTCAGCGGCGTGGCAGTCTGGCGATTGTGGCGATTCTGGTGGCCATGATCCTTGGCGGAATTTCCGGTTCCGGACCGGCCGATTCGGCGGCTGTCGGTGCCGTGATGCTGCCGTCGATGCTCAAGGCGGGTTATCCACGTTCCTTTACCGCTGGCGTGATTGCGGCCGCGGGATCGACGGATATCCTGATCCCCCCATCGATTGCCTTCGTCATCTACAGTTTGCTGGTGCCGCAGGCTTCCGTTCCGGCCTTGTTTGCCGCGGGGATGATTCCCGGCATTTTGTCCGGCTTGACGCTGATCCTGGTTGCCTGGTGGTTGTCGGTCAAGAACGATTTCGAAGCCGCGCCAAGCGAACCTCGTCCCCCGTTCTGGCAAAGCCTGAAGGAAGCCGGTTGGGGCTTGCTGGCCCCGGTCATCATCCTTGGCGGCATGCGCAGCGGCTTCTTCACCCCGACCGAGGCGGCGGTGGTTGCCGTGTTCTATGGCTTGCTGGTCGGCATGGTGATTTACCGGACGCTGACCTGGAAAGAGGTCTACCAGGTGCTGGTCGAGTCGGCTGAAATTTCTTCGGTGATTCTGACCGTCGTTGCGCTGGCCAGTGTTTTTGCCTGGGCGAGCAATACGCTCGGGACATTCGATCATCTGGCCGCCGCCTTGCTCGGTACCGGTTTGTCGGAAGTGCCGATGTTGCTCAGCATTCAGCTTCTTTTGCTGATTGCCGGGATGTTCCTCGATGCGATTTCGATCTATTTCATCTTCCTGCCGCTGCTCATTCCGATCGCCATTCATTTCAACTGGGATCTGGTCTGGTTTGGCGTGATCATCACGATGAACATGGCGCTGGGTCAGTTCCATCCGCCGCTGGGCGTGAATCTGATGGTCACTTGCCGGATGGCAGGTGTGTCGATGGAGTCGACCGTGCCCTGGGTTCTGTGGATGGTTGCCGCGATGGCCGGGACGATGATGCTGGTCACATTTGTCCCTGATTTGGCACTTTGGCTGCCGCGCCACCTCGGCTATCTCTAGGGCTCTGCTAAAATGGCGCTTTCGCCTTTTTAGCAAGAGCCCCAGTGACGACCATCACCATTGCCCTCTCCAAGGGCCGCATCTTTGACGAAACCCTGCCGCTGCTGGCTGCGGCAGGGATCGTTCCGACCGAAAACCCGGAAACCTCGCGCAAGCTGATCATCGAGACGAACAAGCCGAATGTGCGCGTCGTCATCGTGCGGGCGACCGATGTCCCGACCTACGTCCAGTATGGCGCGGCCGACCTCGGCGTGGCCGGCAAGGATGTCTTGATCGAACATGGCGGCGAAGGCTTGTATGCCCCGCTCGACCTGAATATCGCCAAGTGCCGGATGATGGTCGCCGTGCCGGAAGGTTTCGACTACGAAAATGCCGTCCGTCAGGGCGCTCGCCTCAAGGTGGCGAGCAAGTACACCAAGATGGCGCGCGAACATTTCGCCAGCAAGGGCGTTCATATCGACCTGATCAAGCTTTACGGCTCGATGGAGCTGGCGCCGCTGGCCGGCCTGGCCGATGCGATTGTCGACCTGGTGTCGACCGGTGGCACGCTGAAAGCCAACAAGCTGGTTGCGGTTGAGGACATTATGGGCATTTCGTCACGCCTGGTGGTCAACCAGGCCTCGCTCAAGGTCAAGCGCGAAACCCTGCAACCGATTATCGATGCCTTCGCACAGGCGGTGGAGAAGTAATTCCTATGGTCGCGATCAAACGACTTGCTACGGTCGACGCCGATTTCAAGGCAAAAATGGATGCGCTGCTGGCTTTCGAGGCGGCGCAGGATGAAGGCATCGAGCGTACCGTAATCGGCATTCTGGCCGATGTGAAGGCGCGTGGTGACGCAGCGGTCGTCGAGTACAGCAACCGCTTCGATCGCCTTTCCGCCGGCGGCATGGCCGATCTCGAATTGTCCCGGACCGAAATGCAGGCGGCACTCGATGGCTTGCCGGCTGAGCAGCGTCAAGCACTCGAAGCTGCGGCGCAGCGCGTTCGCGTCTATCACGAGAATCAGCGTCTGGAAGGCTGGTCCTATACCGAAGCCGACGGAACCACGCTGGGCCAGATGATTACGCCGCTCGACCGCGTCGGCCTTTATGTGCCGGGTGGCAAGGCGGCTTATCCCTCGTCGGTGCTGATGAACGCGATTCCGGCCAAGGTGGCTGGCGTCAAGGAACTGATCATGGTCGTCCCGACGCCGGGCGGCGAAAAGAATGCGCTGGTGCTGGCGGCGGCCTGTCTGGCCGGCGTTGATCGCGTGTTCACCATCGGTGGTGCGCAAGCGGTCGGTGCGCTGGCCTACGGTACGGGGACAATTCCGCAAGTCGACAAGATCGTTGGTCCAGGCAATGCTTACGTCGCCTGCGCCAAGCGTCGGGTGTTCGGTATTGTCGGCATCGACATGATCGCCGGCCCGTCCGAAATTCTCGTGGTCGCGGATGGCTCGGGCAATCCGGACTGGGTGGCGATGGATCTGTTCTCGCAGGCTGAACACGACGAACTGGCCCAGTCGATCCTGATCTCTACCGATGCCGCTTTCATTGAGCAGGTGCAGGCCAGCATCGAAAAACTGCTGCCGACCATGCCGCGTCGTGAAGTGATCGAAACTTCGCTGACCAATCGCGGTGCTTTCATTCTGGTGCGCGATATGGAAGAGGCGGTAGCCATCGCCAATCGCGTTGCGCCGGAGCACCTGGAGCTGGCGCTGGCCGATCCTGATCCATGGGTGGCCAAGATTCACCATGCCGGCGCCATCTTCATCGGTCACTACACCTCCGAGGCGCTGGGTGATTACTGCGCCGGACCGAATCACGTGTTGCCGACTTCCGGCAGTGCGCGCTTCTCGTCGCCGCTGGGTGTCTATGACTTCCAGAAGCGGACCAGCCTGATCAAGGTTTCGCAAGCCGGGGCGCAAACGCTGGGGCGTATCGCCTCGACGCTGGCGCATGGCGAAGGTCTGCCGGCCCATGCCAAATCAGCCGAGTTCCGGCTCGAAAACTGACCTTGTTCTGCCGTTGACCGCAGCAACTGACATGCCCCCAAGCCGCCCGGACCTCCGGGCGCTTTTTTTGGGATTTTCATCGGTCGGCCTCTCCGGTTTTGGCGGGGTGCTGCCTTTTGCCCGGCGCATGCTGGTTGAAGAGCGCCGCTGGATGAGCGCCGAAGAGTTCAATGCCCAGCTTGGCTTGTGCCAGTTTTTGCCGGGGCCGAACGTGATCAACCTGGCGGTGGTCGTTGGCAAGCGCTATCAAGGGCTGGCCGGTGCGGTCGTTGCTCCGCTCGGGCTGCTGGCCGGGCCGTTTGCCATCGTCCTGTTGCTGGCCATGCTGTACGACCGCTACGGGAGTCTTCCGCTGGCCCAGTCGATGTTGCGTGGCATTGCCGCGGTCGGCTGCGGCTTGCTCTTTGCCATGGCCTGGCGGATGGGCGGGGCGTTGAAACATAAAAGGCTTTTCCTGCCTTTTACGGCGTTGACCGCGCTAGCCATTGCCGGCCTGCGCTGGCCGATGCCGAGCGTGATGTTGGGTGGTTTGCTGCTATCCGGCCTGCTGGCTTACTGGAAGCTGGGGCAAAAATGAGTCTCGCGATCGAGCTTTTCCTTGAGTTTGCCTTGCTGTCTTGTGTCGCTTTCGGTGGCGCAACGGCGCTGCTGCCGGAGATGCATCGCGTCGTTGTCGAAAATCATCACTGGCTGGACGACGCAACTTTTACCCATCTCTACGCCATCGCCCAGGCTGCGCCCGGGCCCAATGTGCTGGTTGTCACGCTGATCGGCTGGGAAATCGCCGGGCTGGCCGGTGCTCTGGCCGCGACGCTGGCCATGTGTCTGCCGATGAGCATTCTGATTTATTTGTTGATCGACCGCTGGGAGGGCTTTGCCGGTGCGCGTTGGCAAAAGGCGATCAGCCTCGGCGTGGCGCCGCTGGCGGTAGGCTTGATTTTTTCCGGCGCAACGCTGATTGCCCAGGCCGCCGGTTTTGGCTGGGCTGCCTGGGGCTTGGTGATGCTGACGGTCGTCGCCAACCTTCGCCTGAAGTTGCATCCACTTTGGTTTATTGCGGCTGGCGCCGGGCTGGGCTTGCTCGGCATGGTTTGAAACGTACGTCTTTACAGTGTTTTACACCCCCTGGCCGTGATGTTTTGGCTGCTTTGGCCGATAACCTGGGTGTGGGAATTGTTTGTCGGTTCGTTTGTTTCGAGCCGACTTTTCCGGGATATCGACAAGGGCTGAAAAAATCATGGTCACCGCGATTAACGCAAGCAACACGCAAGCTGTTGCATCAGGGACGGGGAACTCGCAACTGGAGGTCCTGGAAAAGCAGCTGCTGATGCTGCAGAAACGGCTGGTGCAGGCCGAGAAAAACGCGTCGACTGAAGAAGGTGCGAAGGAAGTTGCGCAAATCAAGGCTCAAATCGCTCAGCTTGAGGCCAAAATTGCCCAACAGAGCGCCGGGCAGAGCAAGTCCTCCCAAACGACGAGCGCCGGTGCAGCGGCTGGTCAGTCTCAGGGGGCTACGGCCAAGGCTGCCAGCGGTGCGCTGGGCGGCAATGTCGATGAATTTGCCTGAGCTTTGTTTGCTGCGTTGAAAGTCAGTCGGACGGCGGGTTGTACGGGTTGTTCAGCTGGGCGATGACGTCCTGAAAGACGGCGCGGATCTGGCTTTCATCGCACTCCATCAGCAGCGCATCCTCAAAGGCGTCCTGCGCCATTTGCCGGAGCTCTTCGAGGTTTTCGCGCAGGACCTTGATTTTCTCGGTGCAGGCAACAATGCTGCCGTCCGGGCGTTTCCAGAGGGTGCTCACGGATTTCAGCCGATGATCTGCTGAAGTGCATCACCGAGTGCCTGGCATTCGGTGTCCGTGCCGACGGTGATGCGCAGGAATTGGTCGATGCGGGGCAATTTGAAGTGGCGGACGATGATGCTCTTGTCGCGCAATGCCTTGGCCAGTTCTGCTGCATCTTTTTGCGGATGACGGGCAAAAATGAAGTTGGCGGCGGAGGGCAGGACTTCGAAGCCGAGTTTGCCGAGTGCTGCGGTCAACGCATCCCGGGTGGCAATAACGGCCTGGCAGCATTGCTCGAAATAAGCACGGTCTTCCATCGCGGCCACGGCAGCAACAATGGCAACGCGGTCGAGCGGGTAGGAGTTGAAACTGTTCTTGACCCGCTCCAGCGCTTCGATCAGGGCTGGATGGCCGGCCGCAAAGCCAACGCGCAAGCCGGCCAGCGAGCGTGATTTGGAGAGGGTGTGCACGACCAGCAGGTTGTCGTAGCGATTGATCAGCGGGATGGCGCTTTCGCCGCCAAAATCGACATAGGCTTCATCGACCACCACGACGGAATCCGGATTGGCCTTGAGCATTGCTTCAATTGCGTCGAGCGCCAACAGGCAGCCGGTCGGTGCGTTGGGGTTGGGGAAAATGATCCCGCCGTTCGGTCGACCGCGGTAATCGTCCGGATTGATCGTGAAATTCTCGGCCAGCGCCACGGTTTGATACTCGATGCCGTAGAGGCCGCAATACACCGGGTAAAAGCTGTAGGTGATGTCCGGAAAGAGAATTGCCTGCTCGTGCTTGAGCAGGGCCATGAAAACATGTGCCAGGACTTCGTCGGAACCATTGCCGACAAAGACTTGCTGCGGCACGATGCCGTGTGTCTTGGCGATGGCCGCCTTGAGCAGGTCGGCGTTCGGGTCCGGGTAAAGACGCAGGCGTGCCGCATCACCGTCGAGCTCGGCCTGGATCGCCGCCAGCGCCCGTGGAGAGGGCGGATAGGGGTTCTCGTTGGTGTTCAGCTTGATCAGGTTGGCGATCTTGGGCTGTTCGCCCGGCACGTAGGGGGTGAGGTCGCGGACGACCTGGCTCCAGAAACGACTCATGGGGTTTTCACGGAAGGCTTAAAAGGTGGGCGAAATGGTATCATGGCCCTCCATTCAAAAGCCTTTTCCAGCCTTTACCCATGCGGCAAGCCGAAATTACCCGTAACACGCTGGAGACGCAGATTACCGTGCGTCTCGATCTCGATGGCACCGGTCAGGGCAAATTTGCCACCGGCGTTCCTTTTCTCGATCACATGCTCGACCAGATCGCCCGTCACGGGATGATCGATCTCGACGTCAAGGCAGTCGGCGATTTGCATATCGATGCGCATCACACTGTTGAAGATCTCGGCATCACGCTGGGCCAGGCGCTGGCCAAGGCCTGGGGCGACAAGAAGGGGCTGACCCGCTACGGCCACAGCTATGTGCCGCTCGATGAAGCGCTGTCGCGTGTCGTGATCGATCTTTCCGGTCGTCCCGGGCTGGAAATGCATGTCGATTTCACGCGTGCCGTGATCGGCACCTTCGATGTCGATCTGTTCAGCGAATTTTTCCACGGCCTGGTTAATCACGCCGGGATGACGCTGCATATCGACAATCTGCGCGGCAAGAACGCGCACCATCAGGCAGAAACCATCTTCAAGGCCTTCGGTCGGGCACTGCGCATGGCGGTCACGCCAGATGAGCGCATGGCCGGCTTGATGCCATCGACGAAAGGCTCGCTGTGAGCATCGTTGTCATCGACTATGGCATGGGCAATCTGCGCTCCGTGTCGAAAGCACTTGAGCACGTCGCCGGCGGCAAACCGGTCATCGTGACGGCCGATCCGGCTGTCGTGGCTGCGGCTGAGCGCGTGGTCTTTCCCGGCCAGGGCGCGATGCCGGACTGCATGCGCGAACTCGAAGCGCGCGGCTTGCGCGGCGCTGTCCTGCAAGCCGCCAAAGACAAGCCTTTCCTCGGTATTTGCGTTGGTGAGCAGATGCTCTTCGAACACAGCGAAGAGGGCGATGTGGCCGGACTCGGCATCTTCCCCGGTGAGGTCAAGCGTTTTCCAGCCGACCGGATGGTCGACCGCGACGGTGCTCGCCTCAAGGTGCCGCACATGGGCTGGAATGAAGTCAGCCAGACGCCGCATGCGCTATGGTCCGGGATCGCCGACCGCTCGCGCTTCTATTTTGTGCACAGCTACTGCGTGCAGCATGTCGATCCGGCCCTGACCACGGGAACTTGCGACTACGGCATCCCCTTTACCTGTGCAGTGGGCCGGGATAATATCTTTGCGGTTCAATTTCACCCTGAAAAAAGCGCCCGCGATGGCTTGCAGCTTTTGAAGAATTTTGTCGAATGGCGCCCCTGAGCGCCTTCTCGAACTTTCACATCACCTGATATCCCATGCTGATTATTCCCGCCATTGATCTGAAGGACGGCCAATGTGTCCGTCTGAAACAGGGCCTGATGGAACAAGCCACTGTTTTTTCCGATAGTCCCGCCGAAATGGCACGTCACTGGGTTGCCCAGGGCGCCCGACGCCTGCATCTGGTCGACCTGAACGGTGCTTTTGCCGGCAAGCCGAAAAACGCGGCAGCCATCAAGGCGATCCTGGCCGAAGTCGGTACCGACATTCCCGTCCAGCTCGGCGGTGGCATTCGCGATCTCGACACCATCGAAGCTTGTCTGGATGGTGGCTTGACCTATGTCATCATCGGTACGGCAGCGGTCAAGAACCCCGGTTTCCTGCATGATGCCTGTACAGCCTTCCCCGGTCACATCATCGTTGGACTCGATGCCAAGGACGGCAAGGTGGCGACTGACGGCTGGTCCAAACTGACCGGGCATGATGTCGTCGATCTGGCCAAAAAATACGAAGATTACGGCGTCGAGTCGATCATCTACACCGATATCGGCCGTGACGGCATGCTGACCGGCCTCAATATCGATGCTACCGTGCGTCTGGCTCAGGCCCTGACCATTCCGGTCATCGCTTCCGGCGGCCTGACCAACCTCGACGACATCCGCGCGTTGTGCGCCGTTGAGGGCGAAGGTGTGGTTGGCACCATTGCCGGTCGTGCCGTGTATGACGGTTCGCTCGACTTCAAGGCCGCGCAAAGCCTGGCTGACGAGTTGGGCGCCTGATGCTGGCTAAACGGATCATTCCCTGTCTTGACGTCACGGCTGGCCGCGTCGTCAAGGGAACCAATTTTGTCGGCCTGCGCGATGCCGGTGACCCGATCGAGATTGCCCGCCGCTACAACGAGCAGGGCGCCGACGAAGTCACTTTTCTCGACATCACCGCTTCGTCCGATCAGCGCGACATCATTCTGCACATCGTCGAAGCCTGTGCCGAACAGGTTTTCATTCCGCTGACCGTCGGCGGTGGCGTGCGCAAGGTTGAAGATGTCCGTCGCCTGCTCAATGCCGGAGCCGACAAGGTTTCGATGAATACTGCTGCGGTCAACGACCCGGAGCTGGTCTTTAATGCGTCGAGCAAGGTCGGTTCGCAGTGCATCGTCGTGGCGATTGATGCCAAGCAGACTGCGCCGGGCCAGTGGAATGTGTTTACCCATGGCGGTCGCAACAATACCGGTCTCGATGTCATCGAATGGGCCAAAAAGGTTGCGGCTCTGGGGGCGGGTGAAATCCTGCTGACCAGCATGGATCGTGACGGTACCAAAAACGGTTTCGACCTGGCTTTGACCCGTGCCGTCTCCGATGCAGTCAGTATTCCGGTGATCGCTTCCGGTGGCGTCGGCAATCTGCAGCATCTGGCCGATGGCGTTTCAGAGGGCCGGGCCGATGCCGTCCTCGCTGCCTCGATTTTCCACTTTGGCGAATACACAGTGCGCCAGGCCAAGGAATACATGGCTTCGCGCGGTATCGAAGTCCGGCTGTGAGCGATCTCGACAACAATCTCGACTGGCTGGCTGCCCTCAAATGGGACGCCGACGGCATGATTCCGGCGATCGCTCAGGATGAACATGGGCGTGTCGTGATGTTTGCCTACATGAATCACGATTCGCTGCAGGAAACGGTCAAGTCCGGCAACGCGGTATACTGGTCGCGCTCCCGCAAACGCCTGTGGCGCAAAGGTGAGGAATCCGGGCACTTTCAGAAGGTCGCCTCGATTCGTACCGATTGTGACGGTGATGTATTGTTGCTGGAAATTGAACAGGTCGGTGGCATTGCTTGTCATACCGGCCGGGAAAGCTGCTTTTTCAATGAGTTGCAGGGGAATCGCTGGGTTCCCGTTGATCCGGTTTTGAAAGACCCTAAGGAAATTTACGCAAAATGAGCACGCATGACATCCTGCACCGGTTGTCCGAAACGCTGGCCTCGCGCCGCAATGCCGACCCGGAAAAATCCTACACCGCCAAGCTTTTCTCTGAAGGCCCGGATTCGATCCTGAAAAAAATCGGCGAGGAATGTGCCGAATTGATCATGGCCGGCAAGGAAGGCAAGCGCCTGAAAATCGTCTGGGAATCGACCGACGTCATTTATCACGTTCTGGTTCTGCTCGCCTTTTATGGCCTGACCATCGAAGACGTGTCGCAGGAAATGCGTCGTCGTGAAGGAATCTCCGGTATCGACGAAAAGGCTGCCCGGGGCGCGAAGTGAGCGACTGTATTTTCTGCAGGATCGTTCGCGGAGAAATTCCGGCCAGCACAGTCTATGAAGATGAGGAAATCCTCGCTTTCAATGACATCAATCCCCTGCGTCCGGTGCATGTGCTGGTGATCCCGAAAAAGCACATTACTTCGCTGTCGACCGCAGGCGTAGACGATACCCTGGTGCTTGGCCGCATTCTGGCCAAGGCCAATGAAATTGCCTGCAGTCAAGGCAGTGCCGATGGCTTTCGTGTCATCATCAATACAGGTCGGGTGGGGCAGCAGGAAGTGCCGCATCTGCACGCACATATCGTGGGCGGTACGGACCCTGTGGGTCCGATGCTCAAACGTATCTAGGAGATATCCATGGGCAGTTTTTCCATTTGGCACTGGCTGATCGTACTGGTCATCGTCATGCTCGTATTCGGTACCAAGAAGCTGCGCAATGTCGGCCAGGATCTGGGCGGCGCCGTGAAGGGATTCAAGGACGGCATGAAAGAGGCGACCGCCTCTGACAAGCCTGCAGAAGAAGCCAAGCCGGCTCAGCAAGTTAGCGGCCAGACGATTGACGTCGAAGTAAAGGAAAAAACCAAGAGCTGAGCGGATCGATCTGCGGCGGATGGCGATACTGCCAGTTCTGCCGGTTGATCACACGATCCCTGATGCTGGTTATCTTTTATGTTCGATATCGGTTTTTCTGAACTCATCGTCATCGCGATCGTCGCGCTGGTTGTCATCGGCCCGGAGCGCTTGCCCAAAGTGGCCCGGACACTCGGCCATCTGCTTGGTCGCGCCCAGCGCTACGTCAATGATGTCAAATCGGACATCAATCGGGAGATTCAGCTTGATGAGCTGAAGAAACTGCAATCGCAGGTGACCGAGTCTGCCCGTTCGCTGGAAAGCTCCGTGCGGCAGGAGTTCGATGCGGCACGCAGTGTGGTTGAGACGCCGGTACAGTCTGTGGCGGCGGAAGTTGAATCTGCGGCTTCGGCGGTTTCGTCGGAGACGCCATTGCTGTCCGAAACAATGAATAAACCAGTGGCATGAACGACGCTCAAGAAAACGCAACGGCAGAAGAGTCGTTTATCTCGCACCTGGTGGAACTGCGCGATCGTCTGCTGCGCAGCCTGATTGCTGTTGCGGTCATGCTTGGCGTGCTCTGTTTCTACCCCGGTCCGGGAGAGATTTACGACATGCTGGCTGCGCCGCTGACGCAAGCCTTGCCCGAAGGTACGAAGATGGTGGCGATCGGTGTCATCACGCCCTTCATGGTGCCGCTCAAGGTCACGGCCATGGTGGCTTTTGTGCTTGCCTTGCCGTTCATCCTTTATCAAGCCTGGGCTTTCATTGCGCCGGGCCTCTACGCCCATGAAAAACGCCTGGGCGTACCGCTGATCATTTCCAGTACGCTGCTTTTCGTGCTCGGCATGTCTTTCTGTTATTTCTTTGTTTTCGGCCAGGTGTTTCATTTCATATCAAGTTTTGCGCCCAAGAGCATTACGCCGGCGCCGGATATCGAAGCCTACCTGTCTTTTGTGATGACCATGTTCCTGGCCTTTGGCCTGGCCTTTGAGGTGCCGGTTGCTTTGGTCGTGCTGGTCAAGTTGGGGGTTGTGACCGTCGAAAAGCTCAAGGAATGGCGCTCTTATTTCATCGTCGGTGCTTTTGTCGTGGCCGCCGTGGTAACGCCACCGGATGTCGTTTCGCAATTGGCGCTGGCGATTCCGATGTGCCTGCTCTACGAGCTTGGCATTCTTGCATCCCGTCTGGTTTCCGGGCCTGCTGCGGTCAACGCCGGGCAGCAGGAAGATTTGGCTGGCGAGATGGACAAGGCGGAAGAAGCGTTCCGCAATCTTTCCGGCAAGTAATCAGCGTTTCTTTTCCGGGCCGGGCAGTGTGGCCAGGGTCTGCACCGGAAGCCCCTCGTCGAACCACCACAAGGTTCCTGCCGGCATGTTCTGCCAGCATTCATTGTCGGTCAGTGGCTGCGTCGCGATCACCGCGACGCGGTCTTCCGGATTGGTCACCGCGTTGAAGTCGACCGTGACATCCTGATCGTTGAGGTGTGCCTGGGCAAATGGTGCCTGGCGGACGATGTAATTCAGCTTGGTTGAAGCGTGGGCGAACAGGCTGTCACCTTGCGAGAGCAGGAAATTGAATTCGCCATGACGGGCGATTTCCACGGTCAACTTCTGGAGGGCGTTAAAAAGCAGGCTGTGCTCAGGGGCGCAACTGCCAAACTGCTGGCGCAATTGCTGGAGCAGCCAGCAGAAGGCGCGCTCGCTGTCGGTCAGGCCGACGGGCATGAAGCTGCCGTCGAGCACTGGGTTGAAGTCGATCAGGTTGCCATTGTGGGCGAAGATCCAGTAGCGACCCCAAAGTTCGCGCATGAATGGATGGGTGTTCTCCAGACCAATCGATCCTTGCGTTGCCTTGCGGATATGCGCAATGACATTCTTGGAACGGATCGGGTAGGCGCGAACCAGTTCGGCAATCGGCGAGCTGCACGACGGTTGTGGATCGAGAAAAATCCGCGTGCCCTTGCCTTCGAAAAATGCAATTCCCCAGCCATCCGAGTGCACATCCGTCGCTCCCCCGCGTGCCTGAAAGCCGGTAAACGAAAAACAGATATCGGTCGGGACATTGCAGTTCATTCCGAGCAGCTGGCACATGGCCTTATTCCTTTTCCAGCCGCATGGGCGGGCGTTTGCCGATTTTTACCGGCAGTTCGACAATGGTCTTGTCGCGACGCAGGCGGAAGCTGGAGCGTTCGTCGGGCTTAAGTGCCGCAATCAGGTCCAGCATGACTTGCGGGTCCTTGACGGCTTTGCCGCTGACTGCAAGCAGCACATCTCCCGGACGGATGCCGGCGCTGTCGGCCGGGCTGCCCCGGACGACGCCGGCAATCAGGGCGCCTTCGGTGTCCGGCAGTCCGAATGATTCAGCCAGTTCGGCCGTGATTTCCTGTGCTTCGACACCAATCCAGCCGCGCGTTACCGTGCCGTTCTGGATAATTTGTTCCATGATGCTTTTGGCGCTGGAAACCGGGATGGCGAAACCGATGCCATGCGAGCCGCCGGTGCGTGAATAAATCGCCGTATTGATGCCAACCAGATTGCCATTGACGTCGACCAGCGCTCCGCCGGAGTTGCCGGGGTTGATCGCCGCATCCGTCTGGATGAAGTTCTCGAAGGTGTTGATCCCCAGGTGCGAGCGGCCCAGTGCCGACACAATACCCATGGTGACGGTCTGACCGACGCCAAACGGGTTGCCGATGGCCAGCACGACATCGCCGACGCGCAGGCTATCCATCTGGCCAAAGGTGATGGCGGGTAATTTGTCGGCCTTGATCTGGAGGATGGCCAGATCGGATTCGGGGTCGCTGCCGACGACCCGGGCCTTGTAGGTATGGCCGTCATTGAGCGAAACCTGAATATCGTCAGCCGCTTCGATCACGTGGTAGTTGGTCAGGATGTAGCCGTTGGCGCTGACAATCACCCCCGAGCCAAGGCCGGAGTTGCGCTGTGCCTGTCCTTCCGGGCGGTCGCCGAAGAAGTGACGGAAAATGGGGTCCTCGAACAGCGGATGGCGTTGCTGCTTGATTTCCTGCGTTGTGTAAATGTGCACAACAGATGGTAGTGCGGCACGCGAGGCGTCGCGGTAAGACCCAGGGGCGCGGCCTTCTCCATCACCGGACAGCGGCGCTTCCTGAAGGGCAACCACGGCCGGGCGTTGTCCGATCCACTCTGGTTTGAGCGTGGTCACGACAAATAGAATGGCAACCGCGATGGTTACCGTTTGTGCAAAAATCAGCCACAACCTCTGCATGAAAGACCGTATCAATGAAACGTGAAGAACTGGTGAAGTATCTGGATGGGCTGCTTGAGCCCGGAAAGTTCAGGGATTATTGCCCAAATGGCCTGCAAGTGGAAGGACGCGACGATGTCGTCCGCATCGTTGCCGGGGTGACCGCCAGCCAGGCATTGCTCGATGCAGCAGTGGCCAGCCAGGCTGATGCGGTCCTGGTGCACCACGGCTATTTCTGGAAAGGTGAAGATGGCCGGGTGGTCGGGATGCGCAAGCAGCGCCTCGGGACTTTGCTGCAGCATGAGATGAGCCTGATTGCCTACCACTTGCCGCTCGATGCGCATCCGGTTCTAGGGAATAACGCGCAGTTGGCCAAGATGTTCAACTGGCAGCCGGAAGGGCATTTTGGCGAGCAGGATATTGCCTGGTTCGGCCGGGTGGGCGAAAGCTCCTTGCTGGGTGATCTTGCGCTGCAAATCGAGAAAACGTTGCAGCGAGTCCCGCTGGTGATCGGGGATGCCGCACGTCCGGTCAAGCGCATTGCCTGGTGTTCCGGTGGTGCCCAGGGGTATTTCGAGCAGGCGATTGCGCAAGGTGCCGATCTCTATGTTTCTGGTGAGATCTCCGAGCAGACAGTCCATCTGGCGCGCGAAAGCGGTGTGGCGTATATCGCGGCTGGTCACCACGCAACTGAACGTTATGGCGTCAAAGCGCTGGCTGAACATCTGGCGGAACAGTTCGGGGTAGCCTGCGAGTTTATCGATGTGGCCAACCCCGTTTGAGATCACGGCACCCTTGGCCCTTGTCGATCTTTGTTGCACACTGACAATCCCCCGTTTCTTTCCGGATACCGATCATGAGCTACGTTTTTCCGCCGGCAGCCAATTCGTCACTGCCCGTTGCCGGTACTGAGCAGCGCTTTCCCGTGCGCCGCGTGTTTTGCGTCGGGCGAAATTATGCGGAACACGCACGCGAGATGGGGGCTGCCGATCAGGCTGAAGGATTGGAGCCGCCGTTCTTTTTCATGAAGCCGGGCGATGCTGTGGTTAGCGGCGAGGGTGAGGTCGCAGTGAACTACCCGCCTTTGACGAGCAATCTGCACCACGAAATTGAACTGGTTGTGGCCTTGGGCAGTGGCGGGGCGAATGTCACGGTCGACGCCGCAAAAGCGATGATTTTCGGTTATGCCGTGGGGCTTGATCTGACGCGCCGGGATCTTCAGGCGCGGGCCAAGGAAAAGGGACATCCCTGGGATATGGGGAAAGGCTTCGACCAATCCGCCGTTTCCGGTGTCGTGCAGCCAGCGGCGCAGATCGGCCATCCCGCTGCCGGCCGGATCTGGCTCTCGGTCAATGGGCAGATTCGTCAGGAGGGAGATCTCGACCAGATGATGTGGAAAGTCGCCGATGTGATCGCCAATCTGTCGACTTTTGTGCGGCTTGAAGCGGGTGACCTGATTTATACCGGCACGCCGGCAGGTGTCGGCCCGATCGTTCCCGGTGACCGGCTTGAGGCCGGGGTGGATGGCGTGGCTGGCTTGCGGGTTCGTATCGTTTGATTTGACGCCAGCACCAAGCGGCGAAATCCCGGATGACAGGGATTTCGCTGTGCTTGCCCAGACGGTGCTGTTTACTTTGGGCGTTTGTCGATTACCCGCTTTGCCTTGCCGATCGATCGCTCGATGCCGCCGGATTCGATGATGTCGATCCGGGCAGAAATGCCGATATAGGATTTGATATGGTGCTGCAGGTCGTGCGCCACAAACTCCTTTTCGGCTGCGCTGGTAAATTCGAACTCGGGCTTCAGTTCGACATTGACCTTCATCGAATCCAGGTGCCCGTCACGGCTGACTTCCAGGACGTAATGTGGCGACAGCTTCGGCTGCCGGAGGATCAGTTCCTCGATCTGGGAGGGGAAGACATTGACCCCGCGGATGATCAGCATGTCGTCCGAACGGCCGGTGATCTTGCCGATCCGGCGCATGCTCCGGGCGCTTGGCGCAAGCAGGCGTGTCAGGTCGCGCGTGCGGTAGCGGACGACCGGCATGGCTTCCTTGGTGAGCGACGTAAAAACCAGCTCGCCCTGGCTGCCTTCGGGAAGAACCTCGCCGCTCAGCGGGTCGATGATCTCCGGGTAAAAGTGATCTTCCCAGATCACCGGGCCATCCTTGGACTCAATACACTCGTTGGCCACGCCGGGACCGATAACTTCGGACAGCCCGTAGATGTCGATGGCGTCGATGCCGAAGATTTTTTCGATTTCGCTGCGCATGGCATCCGTCCAGGGTTCTGCGCCATGAATGCCGATGCGCAAGGCTGTGCTGCGAGGATCAATGCCTTGGCGGCGGAATTCGTCAGCGATATTGAGCATGTACGATGGGGTGACCATGATGATCGCCGGCTTGAAGTCGCAGATCAGTTGAACTTGCTTCTCGGTTTGGCCGCCAGACATCGGAATTACGGTGCAGCCGAGTTTTTCGGCACCGTAATGCGCGCCCAGGCCGCCGGTAAATAATCCGTAGCCGTAGGCCACGTGGACAATGTCACCTTTGCGTCCGCCGGATGCGTGAATCGAACGGGCAATCAGGTCGGCCCAGGTATCGATGTCCTTTTGCGTGTAACCGACGACGGTCGGCTTGCCGGTTGTGCCACTTGAGGCGTGAATGCGGACAACTTCTTCGCGCGGCACGGCAAACATCCCGTAGGGGTAGTTGTCGCGCAAGTCCTGCTTGGTGGTGAATGGAAATTTGGCCAGATCATCCAGTGTGTGGAAGTCATCCGGGTGGATTCCGGCGGCGTCAAACTTCGCCTTGTAATGACTGACATTGTTGTAGGCGTGATTCAGTGTCCAGCGCAGACGTTCGACCTGAAGTGCGCTTATTTCGTCGCGACTGGCTGTTTCTATGCCATGCAATCCATTTTTTGATTTCATTTTCTCCCCCCTTTTTTTATCGATTGTCATGTTTCGTGCGACCTCCCGGCTTGAGCCAGATCAAGCCCCTTTCGCATTTTTTTGCGGCGACCATGCGACAATCGGGCTATGTTTTTAGTCGCTGCACGCGGGCTGCTAGCCCATGCTTTTCCTATCCTGATTGCCCAGTTGTCTTCCATTGGCATGATGGTGGTCGATACGGTGGTGCTGGGTCATGTCAGTCCGATCGACCTGGCCGCTGTCGCAATCGGCGGGGGAATTTATATTTCACTCGTTTTTGCCCTGGTCGGTATCCTGCAGGCCGTTGCGCCGGTCGTCGCACATCTGCATGGTGCAAAGCGGGATGGCGAAGTGGCTGCCGTGCTGCAGCAAGGGTTTTGGCTAGCCTTGTTGCTGGCGGTGCCCGGCGTACTTTTCCTTCTTCATCCGGGCGGTGCTCTGGCCATGGCGGAAATGGATCCCGCGGTCGACCTCAAGGTTCGGCAATATTTGGCATTGCTGGCCTGGGGCTTGCCGGCCGCGCTTTGCTATCGAACGTTCTACGCTTTTTGCAATGCACTGGGGAAACCGCGAGTCCTGATGGGGATCGGTTTGTACAGCCTGGTCTTGCACGCCTTGCTGGCTTGGGGGCTTGCGCAGCAAGGGTGGTTTGGCGAGCCGCTCGGAGTGGCGGGTTGTGCCTTGTCGAACGTGCTGATTGCCTGGTTGGCATGCCTGTGCGGTGCCGCCTATCTTCACTTCGGCCCTCTGGGGGTGCGTTACCGGCCCTTCGCCGATTGGCAGAAACCGCGTCTGGCAGCTTGGCGCGAGTTATTGCACCTTGGCGTTCCAATGGGGTTGTCCAATCTGGTTGAAATTACGGCATTTACGCTGGTCAGTCTCTTTGTCGCGGCGCAGGGCGCAACGGTTGTCGCCGGCCACCGAATCATTGCCAATCTTTCAGCGCTGACTTATATGCTGCCGCTTTCGCTGGCGATTGCAACAATGGCGACGGTAGGCCAGGCGGTCGGGGCGCGCAACTGGGCTTTGGCGCATCAGGTGACTCGGGTCGGCATGATCCTGGGGGCGGTCTTTTCGCTGCTGGTCAGCATTCTGTTGTGGCTGACCATCGAACCCTTGCTGGCCGTCTATACGGACGATGACGCTGTGCGTGCCGTGGCGCGCGGCCTGATCGTCTTTCTCGCGGTCTACCAGATTTTTGATGCCATTCAGACGATTGCCGGGCATGTTTTGCGAGCTTACCGGGTGACCTTCGTCCCGATGTTGGTCCAGACCTTCTGCTTTTGGGGCGTCGGCCTGCTGGGCGGCAACTGGCTGTGCTATTACGGACCTCGGCCGATGGGTGTGGCCGGTTTCTGGCTGGCATCGGTGCTGAGCCTTGTCGTTGCCGCCGGCTTGCTTTTGCCGTTGATGAAAAAGGCCATGGAAGCTGCAGGGAGGTCTCCGTAATTATGAATTTTGGACTGCAATAATTTTTGCTGTATGTGGTAACATTTTGGGCTGAAGTCCGTATAACCGGGCGGGGCTAGGGGGGACTTTGGCCACTGCTCATTGCTCGCAACTCAACTAAACGCAAGGAAAGCGCATGAAAATTCACGAATATCAGGGCAAACAACTCCTGAAGAAATTCGGCGTTACGGTTCCGCGCGGGATTCACTGCACGACCGTCGATGACGCAGTCAAGGCAGCCGAAACCCTGGGCGGCAAGGTATGGGTCGTCAAGGCTCAGATCCACGCTGGTGGCCGTGGCAAGGGCGGTGGCGTCAAGGTCGCAACCTCGCTGGAAAAAGTGCGCGAATACGCCGGCCAGATCCTCGGCATGCAGCTGATCACGCACCAGACCGGTCCGGAAGGCCAGAAGGTTCGTCACCTGCTGATCGAAGAAGGCGCCGACATCCAGCACGAATACTACGTTGCAGCATTGACCGATCGTGCTACCCAGTCCGTCGCAATCATGGCCTCCTACGAAGGCGGCATGGACATCGAAGAAGTGGCCCACAACACGCCGGAAAAGATCGTCAAGGTCTTCGTCAATCCGCTGGTTGGCCTGACCGATGCACAAGGTCTTGAGCTGGCCAAGGGCATGGGCATGCTGGAAGCTTCGATTCCGCAATGTATCGACACGCTGAAGAAGCTGTACACCTGCTACATGGAAACGGATGCTTCGCTGGCCGAAATCAATCCGCTGATCCACGAAGCCGATGGCACCGTCAAGGCGATTGATGCCAAGTTCAACTTCGACTCCAACGCCCTGTACCGTCAGGAAGAAATCGTCGCCATGCGCGACCTGGACGAAGAAGATGCCGACGAAATCGAAGCTTCCAAGTTCGATCTGGCTTACATCTCGCTCGACGGCAACATCGGCTGTCTGGTGAATGGTGCCGGTCTGGCCATGGCCACGATGGACACCATCAAGCTGTTCGGCGCCGAGCCGGCCAACTTCCTCGACGTCGGTGGCGGTGCCACGACCGAGAAGGTCACCGAAGCTTTCAAGATCATGCTCAAGAACACCAAGGTCAAGGGCATTCTGGTCAACATCTTCGGCGGCATCATGAAGTGCGACACTATTGCAGCTGGCGTTGTCGCTGCTGCCAAGGAAGTGAACCTGTCCGTGCCGCTCGTCGTGCGCATGAAGGGTACCAACGAAGACATGGGCAAGCAGATCCTCAAGGATTCCGGTCTGCCGATCATCTCTGCCGATTCCATGGCTGAAGCCGCCACCAAGATCGTTGCTGCGGTCAAGTAAGGAGCTATTGAATGTCCATTTTCATCAATAAAAACACCCGCATCATCACCCAGGGCATCACCGGCAAGACCGGCCAGTTTCACACGGAAAAGTGCCAGGAATACGCGAACGGCAAGGAATGTTTCGTTGCCGGCGTGAACCCGAAGAAGGCCGGCGAGTCGATCTTCAACATTCCTATTTACGCCTCCGTCAAGGAAGCTGCTGCCGAAACCGGCGCTACCGTTTCCGTGATCTACGTGCCGCCCCCGGGTGCTGCCGCCGCGATCTGGGAAGCTGTTGAAGCCGATCTGGATCTGGCCATCTGTATCACCGAAGGCATCCCTGTTCGCGACATGCTGATCCTGCGCAACAAGATGAAGGAAAAGGAAGCCAAGGGCGGCAAGAAAACCCTGCTGCTCGGGCCGAACTGCCCTGGTCTGATCACCCCGGACGAAGTGAAGATCGGCATCATGCCGGGTCACATCCACCGCAAGGGGCGTATCGGCGTCGTTTCCCGTTCCGGCACCCTGACGTATGAAGCCGTTGGCCAGTTGACCGAAATCGGTCTGGGTCAGTCTTCTGCCGTCGGTATCGGTGGCGATCCGATCAACGGTCTGAAGCACATCGACGTCATGAAGGCTTTCAACGACGATCCGGATACCGACGCTGTCATCATGATCGGCGAAATCGGTGGTCCTGACGAAGCCGAAGCTGCCATGTGGTGCAAGGAAAACATGAAGAAGCCGGTCGTCGGCTTCATCGCTGGTGTTACGGCTCCGGCCGGCAAGCGCATGGGCCACGCTGGCGCCTTGATCTCCGGTGGTGCCGACACGGCTGATGCCAAGTTGGCGATCATGGAAGAGTGCGGTTTCAAGGTCACCAAGAACCCGTCCGAAATGGCCAAGCTGCTCAAGGCTATGCTGTAAAATTCGAGCTTAGCTCAACCAAAAAGGCGGGCCTAGTGCCCGCCTTTTTTTCGCCCGATACTTATGGAATTTGACCTCTCTTCTGCTGCATTCTGGATCGCTGTCGGCCAGATTATCCTGATCGATATTGTTCTTTCCGGCGACAACGCTGTCGTGATCGCCCTGGCTTGCCGTAGTTTGGCGCCGGAGCAGCGCAAGAAAGGCATTTTCTGGGGCGTTGCCGGTGCGGTGATTCTGCGCGTCATCCTGACTGTCTTTGCTGCCTTGGTCATGAACTTGGCATGGCTCAAGTTCGTCGGCGCATTGTTGCTGACCTGGATCGCCATCAAGTTGATCTTGCCGGAAGAGGATGACGGACCCGATATCAAGCCGTCATCGCATCTGTTGGGTGCCGTCAAAACGATTATCGTGGCCGATTTCGTGATGAGCCTGGATAACGTGATTGCCGTGGCCGGCGCTGCGCATGGCAGCCTGGCTTTGCTGCTCTTTGGCCTGGCCGTCAGCATTCCACTGATCGTCTGGTCCAGCCAGCTGATCCTGCACTGGATGGAACGCTGGCCCTCGATCGTCATGCTGGGCGCTGGGCTGCTCGGTTATGTGGCCGGGCAAATGCTGCTGACCGATCCCGGCTTGCTGGCGCTTCTGCCGCCCTTGCCCGCCTGGGCACCCAAGGCAGCCGGTGCTGTCGGGGCCTTGGTGGTGGTGGGGGGCGGACGTTGGCTGGAGCGGCGCATACTGGCTCGCCAGGATCTGACCATCGTTTGAGATGAAATGCCATGGCCCTGTTCCTTTCCGAAAATGATGTAAAACAGCTGTTGACCGTGGAAATGGCCCTTGAGGGGGTCGAGTCGGCGCATCATGACCTGTCCATGGGGCGGGCCCAAGACACACCGCGGGCGCGCAGTCGTTTGCCCCAGACCGTGCTGCACATGCTGCAGGGGGCTTTGCCGGCGCAGGGCGTTCTCGGTTACAAGGCGTACACCAGTAACCGGAGCGGCAACCGATTTCTGGTTCATCTGTTCGATGCGGCCTCCGGGCGTTTGCGGGCGGTGATCGAGGCGGATTATCTCGGCATGATGCGTACCGGGGCTGCCAGCGGATTGGCTGCCAGGCTGCTGGCTCGGCCGGATGCTTCGGTGGCTGGTGTTTTCGGTGCCGGCTGGCAGGCCGAGGGGCATGTCAGGGCTATTTGCGCCGCTTTGCCGCTGCACTTGGTCAAGGTTCATGCGCGCAAGGCAGACAAGCTGCACGCTTTTTGCGAACGAATGACGGCACAAACCGGCGTCAATGTCGTGCCCGTTGCCTCGGCAGAGGCACTTGTGCGCGGAAGCGATCTACTGGGGGCCGTGACCACCGCGGCTCAACCCTTGTTGGCTGCCGAGTGGCTTGAGGCCGGCGTCCATATCAATGCCGCTGGCTCGAACTCGCTGATTCGGCAGGAACTGGATGAAGCCACTATCCGGCGCTGCGACCTGATTGCTGTCGATGCTGTGCCAACGGCGCTGGCCGAGGCGGGCGATTTGCTACCGCTGCTTGAGAAAGGGCGCTTGCATGCCCGGCAACTGATCGAACTGGGCGATATTCTCGTCGGGCGTCAGGCCGGACGTACTGCGCCAGAGCAAATCACGCTATTTGAATCGCAGGGCATGGCGATCCAGGATCTGGCCATTGCCTTGCGTGTTTTGAATGCTGCGGAGTTGCAGGGGCTGGGACAAGCATTGCCGTATTAAGCGGCGTTTGACCTCGTGCGTGCATGGCGCAAGAATGAGGTCCGCAGAAAGTCGGCATGAATCGGCAGTCACAATGGATGGGGCGAATGGCAAAAGCAGCTTTCTGGAAGTCCGACTGGTTTCTCGGCATGGCAATCAGCCTGCTGATGCTCGTTGCTGGTGGGACCGATCTCCTGCAGAGCCTGGAGCGCAAGGCGTACGACATGGGCGTGCAGATGGCGCAGCGCAGCCCTTCTGACCGTATCGCGGTTATTGCGATTGATGATTACAGCATCGCCAATCTCGGGCGCTGGCCGTGGCCCCGCGATCTGCATGCCAAGCTGACCGACCAGTTGCGTACGGCCCCCGCCAAACTGGTTGCCAACACCATTTTTTTCTCCGAACCGCAAATTGACCCCGGTTACAGTTACGTCACCCGGCTGATCGAGCTGGTCAACCAAAGTGTCGCCGAAGGGACTGCGCCGACGCCGGAAATCGAACAGATCGCGGCGCTGTTGACCGAGGCTGAACAGGCGCTGAATACCGATCGCAAACTGGCGGAAAGCTATCAACAGGCGGGCAATGTCCTGTTGCCCTTGCTGTTCCGTTTGGGTGAGGCACAGGGGAGAGCTGACAAGGTCTTGCCGGATTTCGTCTTGAAGAATCGTCTTGCGACGATTGGCCAGGGACCGGGTAGTGTGCTCCAGGCGGGGCAAATACAAATTCCTGTTGAGCCGCTTGGGCTGCAGGCGGTGGCGCTGGGGCATCTCAATGCCAGCCCGGATATCGACGGTGCGGTGCGTACCGAGGCCTTGGTGCTCAATTATTTCGACCAGTATTTTCCTTCGCTGGCGCTGATGATCGCTGCTCGTAGCCTGAATCTCGGGCCGGAGGATATCAAGGTACTGCCTGGCAAAGAGGTTCGTCTCGGCAAACTGCGTATCGCCACGGATTTGACGAGCCAGATGAATACTTTCTTCTACAAGGAACGCGACGGTCGACCGCCGTTTCAGATCGATTCTTTCTACGATGTCCTGACCGGAAAAATTCCGGCCAGCAAATACGCCGGCAAGATCGTACTGGTTGGCGCTACGGCCGCCGGTGTCGGTGCTACCCAGGTGACCCCGGTTTCGCCGACCATGGCGCCGGTGATGATCGTGGCGCATTCCGTGTCGAGCATCCTGCAGGAGCATTTTTTCGTGACGCCGGCCTGGGGCGGTTGGGCCAGCTTGGGCGTATTCGTGCTGATGGCCTTGTATGTCACCTTGCTGTTGCCCCGTCTGTCGGCCGGTAAAGGCGCCTTGCTGACTTCCGTCTTGTTGTTTGTTTTGTTTGCTGCGCACTTCCAGATGATGGTGCTTTCCGGCTTGTGGATACAGCTGATGTGGGCCGCTTCGCTGCTGGTGATCGGCCATTTGTTGCTGACCACCAAGCGCTTCCTGGTGACTGAGCGGGGCAAGGAAAAGTCGGATATCGAATCCGGTGAGTCGAACCGCATGCTGGGGCTTGCTTTTCAGGGGCAGGGCCAGCTCGATATGGCTTTCGACAAGTTCCGCAAGTGCCCGATGGATGAAGGGCTGATGGAGAACATGTATAACCTGGCACTGGATTACGAGCGCAAGCGCCAGTTCAACAAGGCCGAGGCGGTGTTTCAATACCTGATCGGGTTCAATCCGAAGTTTCGCGACCTGACGACCCGCCTCAAGGTCGCCCGCCAGATGTCCGAAACCGTGATGCTGGCCGGCGGCCGGGGCCAAACGGCAACGGGAACGCTGATGCTGGGTGATACGGTTCTCGAAAAGCCGATGCTGGGCCGTTACCAAATTGAAAAAGAGCTCGGCAAAGGTGCCATGGGGGTGGTGTACCAGGGGCGCGATCCGAAAATCAATCGGGTGGTGGCCATCAAGACGATGGCCCTGGCCCAGGAATTCGACGAGGATGAGCTGGCCGACGTCAAACAGCGTTTTTTCCGTGAAGCTGAAACAGCCGGGCGCCTGAATCACCAGAATATCGTCACGATGTACGATGCCGGCGAGGAACAGGATCTGGCCTACATTGCGATGGAGTTTCTCAAGGGGCGCGATTTGATGCCCTACACCAAGACTTCGGCCTTGCTGCCGTTGCCGGCGACCTTGTCGATTATGGCCCAGGTCGCCGATGCCCTCGATTACGCGCATGCTCAGCAGGTGGTGCACCGCGATATCAAACCTGCCAACATTATGTACGAAGTGGCTTCGGATCAAGTCAAGGTGACGGATTTCGGCATTGCCCGGATTACCGATTCATCACGGACCAAGACCGGGATGGTGCTGGGCACGCCCTCCTATATGTCGCCGGAGCAACTGGCCGGCAAGAAAATCGATGGCCGTTCGGATATTTTTTCGCTCGGCGTTACGCTGTACCAGTTGTGCTGCGGTCAACTGCCTTTTTCCGGTGATTCTCTGGCTCAATTGATGTACAAGATTGCCAACGAAACCCAAACCGATATCCTGACGATCAATCCAGCCCTGCCGCAGGCGCTCGTCGATGTCATCAACAAGGCGCTGGACAAAAACGTTGTCCAGCGTTATCAACGAGCTGCCGATGTGGCAACTGATTTGCGATCCTGTCTTGCAGCGTTGATTGCGCTACCCGCCGGACGGACTGAGGAATGAACGCTATGAATCTTGCAGTAGGCCTGGAGATGGTGACGCAAACCCATCCGGGCAAGATCAGAACCCATAACGAAGATGCATTGTATGCCGATGCAGCACTGGGGCTGGCCATCCTGGCGGATGGCATGGGGGGCTACCGGGCGGGTGAGGTGGCCAGCGGTATGGCGGTCAGCCAGATGGCCACTAATTTTGCCAGCCTGATTCCTGCTTTCGAGGCCAAGCACGAAGCGATTGACGATGCGCGCGCCAATCTGCACCTGATCGACGAAGTCATTGCTGCCAACTCGGCCATCCATCTCGCCGCCAGGAACCAGCCGCGCTGTGCCGGTATGGGCACGACCCTGGTTGCCGCGCTGTTTTATGGTGACCGGATGAGCTCCGTGCACGTCGGCGACTCGCGACTTTATCGGCTGCGTGGCGAACACTTGGAGCAACTGACGCGCGATCACTCGCTGATTCAGGAGCAAATCGACAGCGGTTTGATTTCCCCGGAAGAAGCCAGGCAGTCGAATAACAAGAACCTGGTGACGCGGGCGCTGGGGGTCGATCCTTCCGTTGAGCCGGAGGTCAATAGTTTCGACGTCCAGACCGGTGATGTTTTCCTGCTTTGCTCCGATGGCCTGAACGACATGGTCGAGGATGAAGATATCGCCCGTTTGCTGAGTCAGTCGGATGATCTGACCCGAACCGCCGACGAACTGGTCAGGATGGCTAACGATAATGGTGGCTGGGATAATATTTCGGTCATTCTGGTCAAGGTGGCGGCTGATAATTCCACGACCCAGGGACGCTGGCACAAGCTGCGTAACTGGCTCAAGTGATGTGACGAGAACAACATGGCAAAACTGATTCTTTCGATGGACGGGCTGGTGCTCAAGGAAATCGTGCTCAACAAGGAGCGCCTGACGATCGGGCGCAAACCGAGCAATGACATTCAGATCGACAATCTGGCAATTTCCGGCGAACACGCTGCGGTAGTCACCATCCTCAACGATTCCTTTCTGGAAGACCTGAACAGTACCAACGGTACATTGGTCAATGGTCAGCCGGTGAAGAAGTATTTCCTGCGCAATAACGACGTGGTTGAGCTCGGTAAATACAAGCTCAAATACATGACCGACATGTCCACCAGCGCAAGCAGCGATATCGACAAGGCGGCCATGCGTCGTTCGGGCGGGCGGGCCGACCTGCTGATGTCGCCGACGGATTCGCCGGCGCGTTCAAATGTCGGGGCTGCACCGGCAACGCCACAGGCTCCCCATGTGGTGGCCGGCTTCATCCAGCTCCTGAGTGGCGTGAATGCCGGCAAGGAACTGGAGCTGACCAAGACCCTGACGACACTCGGCAAACCCGGCCTGCAGGTGGCGGTCATCGCCAAGCGGCCCAACGGGTATTTCATTACGCACGTAGAAGGTACGCAGTTTCCGGTGGTCAATGGCATTCAGCTCGACGCTCAGGCGCGTGCTCTTTGCGACCATGATGTGATTGAAATTGCCGGCATCAAGATGGAATTCTTCTTCAAGTCATGACCGGCTGAGTTACTCGGGGGCGCCATGAAAAAGCATCTCGTCCGCTTCATTCTCGGCGCCCTGTGTGTGCTGCTCTTGCTCGGCCATGTGGCACACGTCTGGCAATTGCCATTTGTCACCGCGCTGGATGCCTATCTCTACGATGCACGCCTGAGGCTTTCGATGCAGGACGGTATCGATGAGCGCATCGTCATCGTCGACATCGATGAAAAAAGCCTGGCTGAACTCGGGCGCTGGCCTTGGTCGCGCAAGACAGTGGCCGATCTGGTGCAACGCTTGACCGATGATTACCAGGTGTCGGTGATCGGCTTCGACGTGGTGTTCGCTGAGCCGGATGATAGTTCCGGCTTGAAGGTGCTAGACCAGATCGGTCGTCAGGAACTCAAGAGCGACGCAGCTTATCAGCGGGTGTTGCAGACTTATCGGCCACAGCTTGATTTCGACCGCATGTTTGCCGAGATCCTGCGTGGCCGTCCTGTCGTGCTGGGCTATTACTTTTCCGACAAGACCACGCATCAACTGGCCGGTGCCTTGCCACCGCCGGTTTTCAAGGCGGACAGCTTGCAGGGCAGGGATATCGATTTCATCCGGCGAGTTGGTTTCGGCGGTAATTTGCCCATTCTGCAAAGTGCGGCAGCCAGTGGCGGTCATTTCAATCCGGACGTTGATTTTGACGGCGTTGTCCGGCGAGTGCCGATGGTGGTCGAGTATGAAGGGGCGTATTACGAGTCGCTCTCGCTGGCCGTGCTGCGGACCCAGATCGGACGCACTGAACTGCACCCGGTTATTGAAAGCGATGGCGACGCCGATTTTATCGAAGCCCTGAACGTCGTCAGCGACGGCCTGCAAATCCGGATTCCGGTCGATCAGCATGTTTCTGCGCTGGTGCCGTATCGTGGTGCCGAACGCAGCTTTCCTTACCTTTCCGCGGTCGACGTGCTGAATGGGCGGATTTCCAAAGCGCAGTTGAATGGCCGCATCGTCCTGGTGGGTACTTCAGCCCCCGGCCTCAACGATTTGCGCTCGACGCCGGTTGGGGCTGCCTATCCCGGTGTTGAGGTGCATGCCAACCTGATTGCCGGCATGCTTGATGGTGCGATCAAGGAAGCTCCCGGCTTCCTGCTCGGATTTGAAGTGCTGCAACTGCTGGCATTCGGGGCATTGCTGGTTTTTCTGCTACCGCTTCTTTCTCCTTTTCGGGCCACTTTGCTGGCGCTGCTTACCTTGGGGGGGATCATCGGGATCAACCTCTGGTTGTGGACCTCGGCCAATTTTGTCCAGCCTTTGGCGGCCGGGGTTTTACTGACAGCGTTGCTCTACGCCTTGAACATGTCGTGGGGCTATTTCGTCGAATCACGCACCAAGCGCCAGTTCGCCGAATTGTTCGGCCAGTACGTGCCGCCGGAACTGGTCGATGAAATGGCGCGCAATCCGGAAAGCTACAGCATGGAGGGGCGCAACGAGGAATTGACCGTGCTCTTCGCCGATATCCGCAGTTTCACCAGCATTTCCGAAGGGCTGGACCCGAAGGAGCTGACACATCTGATGAATGATTATCTCGGGGCGATGACCGATGTCATTCGGTCCAACCGGGGAACGCTCGACAAATATATCGGCGATGCGATCATGGCTTTCTGGGGGGCGCCGGTCAAGGATTCGGAAAATGCCCGTCATGCGGTGTTGACCGCGCTGGCCATGCAGCAACAGCTGAAAGCGCTGGCCGAACCGTTCCGGGCGCGTAACTGGCCGGAACTTCACATCGGTATCGGGATCAATACCGGCATGATGACCGTGGGCGATATGGGCTCGTCGGTCCGCAAGGCTTACACCGTGATGGGCGATGCCGTGAACCTGGCTTCCCGGCTCGAAGGCATCACCAAGGAATACGGGGTTGGTATCGTGGCCGGCGAGCTTACCCGGCAGCAAGTCACCGACATCAGCTTCCGCGAGCTTGACCGGGTGCGGGTGAAAGGCAAGGATGAGCCGGTTGCCATCTATGAGCCGCTGGGTCCGACGACCGAGTTGTCGGCGGCCGTACTCGATGAATTACAGCAATGGCAGCACGCATTGCGCCTCTATCGTGGGAAGGATTGGGATCAGGCCGAACTGCAGCTTTACAACTTGCGGCGACAGGCTCCGGATTGTCGCCTTTATGTTCTCTACACAGAGCGTGTCGCCACCCTGCGGGCCAATCCGCCCGGGGAAAACTGGGATGGCGTCACCACTTTCCAGACAAAATAGTCATGAAACTGCGCATTCTCGGTTGTAGCGGCGGTATCGGCGGACGGAGTCAGCGCACCACGGCGATGCTGCTCGATCAGGACATCCTGATCGATGCCGGCACCGGAGCCGCCGATCTGTCGATTGCCGAACTTTCGATGATCGACCACGTTTTCCTGACCCACAGCCACCTCGATCATATTGCGTCATTGCCGCTGATGATCGATACCGTGGCTGACCGGCGCAACAAGCCGCTGGTGGTTTATGGCACGGAGGCCGTGCTGACTATTTTGCGCAATCATATTTTCAACTGGGCCATCTGGCCGGATTTCTCCGAAATTCCCACGCCGGAAGCCCCGTTCATGCGTTTCCAAAGCATCGAGCGCGGCCAGACGATCGATCTTGGCGGACGGCAGATTACCGCCTTGCCTGCCGAACATACCGTCCCGGCGGTCGGCTATCGTCTCGATTCCGGTGAGGCCAGTCTTGTGTTTTCAGGCGATACAGGGGTTTGCGATGCTTTCTGGCGTGTCGTCAATCGCATTCCCAATCTGCGTCACCTGATCATCGAGTGCGCTTTCTCCAATCGCGAGCAACAGTTGGCGCTGGTTTCCAAGCATCTTTGTCCGAATATGCTGGCGACCGAACTGCAAAAGCTGGAGCGTGAATGTGAAATCCACATCACGCATCTCAAACCGGGCCAGATCGAACTGACCATGGAAGAAATCGAAACCTGCCTCGGTGACTTCAAACCAAAAATGTTGCAAAACAACCAGTTGATCGAGTTCTGATATGGAACTGAATCTCCGCACGCTGAGCCGACTTGAGCCGATCTGCGGTTTGTCGTCGGCCCGCCTGGAAGAGTTGGTCCGCTTGTGTGTGCCGGAAACCCATGCGCGTGGCAGCGACCCCTTGCGCGATATCGGCGTGGGGGCGCACCTCGTTTTTTTGCTGGCCGGCGAGCTGAAAATTGTCCTGCTCGATGGCAGCATGCGCGTGCTGGTCGGCGGTTGCGATATTGCCAACTGGCCGATCGGCTACAAGACTGTGTTGCCGCTGAGCAGCAAGGCCATTACCGACGTCACGCTGTTGCGCATTGATTTTGAACTGCTCGACATCATGATGACCTGGGATGACCTGTCTGCTGCGGTCGACCCGGCTCCCGCGCCGGAATGGGGCAAAATGACCGGTGCTTTCAGCGCCCAGGCCTTGACTGCCGGTGCCTTGGCCCAGTTGCCGCCGGCCCACATCCACGAATTGCTGCAGCGTTTCGAGCGCATCGTTGTGCGCCGGGGGGCTTCGGTCATCAAGGAGGGCGAACCGGGTGATTATTACTATCTGATTGAGAGCGGGCGCTGCGAAGTGTTCAAACGCGTCGGCGGCGCGGATGTTCGGCTGGCCGAATTCAAGGCCGGGGATGCTTTTGGTGAAGAAGCCCTGGTTTCAGACTCCCTGCGCAATGCTTCGGTGGTGATGAAAACGGATGGCGTGCTGTTTCGTCTGGCCAAACCCGATTTTCTCGCCTTGCTGCGCACCCCCTTGCTGCATGCGCTTGGCCGACCGGCAGCCGATGCCAAAGTTGCGGCCGGCGCTTGCTGGCTGGATGTGCGTTACGCCGCCGAGTTCGCCGAAAATGGCTTGCCTGGCGCGGTCAACCTGCCCTTGAGCGAAATTCGCTCGGCTTTTGGCCTGCTTGATCCATCGCGTGAATACATTGTTTATTGCCGTTCCGGGCGGCGCAGTTCGGCTGCAGCCTTCCTGCTTGCCCAGCGCGGCTTCAAGGCTTTCTGGTTGCAGGATGGCTTGCTCGGGAGCGGCACATGAGTGCCGTTACGTACAGGCTGTCAGCAGCCAATCAGGGGTAGTCATGGAAACCATTCAGGATCTTTTTCGCCGGCTCGAACAACTCAACGATATCGGGGCATCGCTTTCAAATGAACGCGATATCAACCTGTTGCTTGAGAAAATTCTCCTCGCCGCCAAGGCCATCACCCGCGCCGATGGCGGTACGCTGTATTTGCTGGCAGAGGATGGCCAGTCGCTGCATTTCGAAATTGTCCGGACCGATTCCCTGAATATTGCCTTCGGTGGCAGTAGCGGCCAATCGACCTCCGGCAAGTTTCCCGATTTGCCGCTCTACAACCCGGATGGCTCACCGAACAACTCCCTGGTTGCCGCGTATGCTGCGATTCACGGTAAAACGGTGAATATTTCCGATGCCTATACCGCACAAGGCTTCGATTTTTCGGGAACGCGCAAATTCGACGAGCGCACCGGCTATCGCTCGCAATCCTTTCTCACCGTGCCGATGAAAAACCATGAAGGTGAAATCATCGGCGTGCTGCAACTGATCAATGCGCTCAAGACGGGCAGTGGCGAGGTGACCGAGTTTTCGCAGGCCGACCAGCGGCTGGCCGAGTCGCTGGCCTCGCAGGCAGCGATTGCGCTGACCAATCGCCAGTTGGTCGAGCAGCTGGAAACGCTGTTCGAGTCATTCATCAAGCTGATCAATCTGGCCATCGACGAAAAGTCGGCCCACACCGGCGGTCATTGCCAGCGCGTCCCCGAACTGACCATGCTGCTGGCCGATGCGGTCGATGCCACGACGGAAGGCCCGCTTGCCGACTTCAAGCTGACCGACAAGGACAGGTACGAGCTGCGTATCGCGGCGCTGATGCATGATTGTGGCAAGGTGACGACGCCGGTTCATGTCGTCGACAAGGCAACCAAGTTGCAAACGATTTACGACCGGATCGATCTGATCGATACGCGTTTCGAGATCGTCAAGCGTGATGCCGAAGTCCGCCAATGGCGCCAGATCGCGGGCGGCCAGGAAGCGGTTGAAGCCGAGCGTGTTTTTCTCGATTTTTGCCGTGAATGCGATGTCGACCGCGACTTTTTGCGCCAGGCCAATATCGGTGGCGAACGGATGAGCGATGAGGCGATCGAACGGGTCAAGGCGATGGCCGGCAAGTACCGCTGGACCAATCCGGCGGGCATCGAAACCGATTTCCTGTCAGCGGACGAACTCGACAACCTGACCATTCGCGCCGGCACGCTGACCCAGAATGAACGTGAAATCATCAACCACCACATCGTCGCGACGATCCGCATGCTGGAACAACTGCCCTGGCCGAAACATCTGCGCAATGTGCCGGAATACGCTGGCGGCCACCACGAGCGGATGGATGGCAAGGGTTATCCTAAAGGCCTGAAGCGTGACGAAATGAGCTGGCAGGCCCGGATGATGGGTATTTCTGACATTTTCGAAGCGTTGACCGCGAAAGACCGCCCCTACAAGGAAGCCATGAAACTCACCCAGGCGCTGGGCATCATGGAAAACTTCAAGAAAGGCGGCCATATCGACCCGGACCTGTTCGATGTCTTTGTCCGGGGCGAGGTGTTCAGGACGTATGCTGCCAGCTATTTGCTGGATGAGCAGGTGGATTGCTGAAGAACTGCCTCAAAAGGTTATGCTGATGTGACGTTTTTTGTCAGCCATTTGGCCTCGGTTCACGCTTTTGTTTTTTGGTTTTCTTCCAGCTTGTTGAAAAGAAAGCCATTTCATTTTTTATGGCTCAGCGCTTTTTCCCTGGCATGGAAAGTGATTAAGGTTTAGCAGCGGTTTTTCCCGCCTTTTGCAAACAAAGGAGATTCAAATGAAGCGTGTTCAACAAGGTTTTACCCTGATCGAACTGATGATCGTTGTCGCCATCGTCGGCATTCTGGCCGCCGTTGCCCTGCCGCAATATCAGGACTATGTCATCCGAGCCAAGCTGTCCAAGGTTGCGACTGCTGCTGATCCGATCAAGACAGCCCTTGCCCTGGTTGCTCAGGAGCAGGGCGTTTCTGCTGGTGGTACGATTGCTTTGGGGTCGGATAATGCATGGCGGACAATTGGTTTGTCCGATACGCCAACCCCGACGACTGAAGTTGGTACATATGCGATGACTGCTGCTGGCGTACTGACATTGACGATGCAGGGTATCGGTACTGGGTTTAATGGTCAAACGGTGCAGTACACCCCCGCAGTGGGCAGTACTGCCCTTACTTGGACTGTGGCATGCAACTACAATGGTACTTCGAATTCGGTCAAGGCTAACTATCTCAAGGTTCTGGGCTGTGTAATCAATTAAAGTAATTGAGGTTGTTGGTATCTGAAGCCCTCCGTTCGGAGGGCTTTTTACATTTTTATCGCGTGGAAAATCGGGCTTCTAGCAGTACTTTTGCCCCATTGTGGCCATAAGCAATGGCTTGCTTAAGCATTTCTTCTGCCGCCAGGTTTTGTTTTTGGGTTAATAGCAGTAGTGCTCGTTTGAAATAGATCTGCCCCAATGCTGTACGAGCTGTCGTCACCTTTTCAGCCTGATCAAGATCAGCTGCAGCTTGTACCGGATCATTCATCGCTGCGTGAACGTTGGCGAGGCCAATGTAGCCTTCATAGCTCTCGGGGTGGTTGGCGACGACCTGTTGCATGTCCGATAACGCCTCGGCGTATTTGCCTTGCTTCAGGTATTGATGGCCGCGGTTGTAAAAAATGCGCTCAGCACCGGGGAGTGTCGGATTGGTCAGCTTCTCTGCCGCATCAACCCAGATGCTTAGCTCGCTTCGCATGCTTTTGAGGCGGTCGATTGCCAAGGGAAAAAGCAGCAGCGGAACGAGCAGCATGGCCGATGCCACCCTTGTTGACAGGCGTAGCATGCCGAGCGCGGCAGCCAGTGAAAAAACGATTCCGGGGGCCCAGATATAGCTGCGGTACAAGACAAAAGGTTCTTGTAGCCTGAATGTGGAAAATTCGGTCAAGTACAGCGTCCCGGTGTAGAGCAGGCCAAAGCCTGCGAGGGCAGGCAGGCCACGCTTGCTTAACAGGAAACAAGCCCCGCCGATCAACAGCAGAAAGGCGGAAAGCTGCAAGATGATTCCGATGGGTGACAGATTGTTCGCAAAGTCCACGCGCATATCGATCGACATTGATCCAGGATTTGGAATCAGCCACGCGATCAGATACTTGAAAAACAGCCCGGCCTGTCCGATGGCGCTCAGTAGCCACTGTCCGCTGGCCGAGTGCGTCAATGCAAGCTCAGGCAAACTTGCCGCCGAACTTGCGCCGGCAGGCTCGTAGGCGCCGATCAGACCTTTCAGGCAGAGCAGGATATAAATACTGGTACAGCTGGATAGGCCCAGAAATAGCCCCGTCTTGAGCAGTTTCTGGTGGCGTGGCGCAGTTTGCAGAAATGTGCTGAGTGCGATGGCGATGGGCAGCATGATGGCATGCTCTTTTGAGAAAACAGCCAGAGAGTAGAACAGTGCGGCGGTTATCTGATCTGACACTGCTTGCCGGCGATATGAGCGCAAGTGAAAGAAGAAGGCCCATAGCCCGAAAAAAGTCGCCAGCAGGATGGTGCGCTGTGCAAGGTAGCCAGCACCATAGGTGGCGACTGGATGCAGTGCGAAAAAGAGCGACAGGGTGGTTGCTGTCAGTAGGGTGTTTGTCGGTGGCGTTTCGCGGTCGACTAGTCGCAACAGGTCAAAAACAAGGCGTCCGAGCAATAGGGCATTGGCGATGTGAATGCCGATGCTGACCAAGCGGTTGATTTCCAGGCTTTTCCAGATTGTTTCAACAAATCCGAGGGTGAATAAGGGAAAAGTCCGGGGATAGGGGTTAAACGGTACCAGGGCCAGATCATAGATTGAGTGATGGCCGTTAAACAGGTTGTAGTCGTCAAAGATCAGGGGGTTGCCAATAAACGGGTAGTAGAGGGCAAACGTCGACAAGGCAATCAGAGTTGCCGCAAGGAGCGGATATTTGTATTTCATGAGCTGGGGCTTGTTTCTATGGTTTTTTCTGCGTCAGCCAGAGATCGATTGATTCGCCGAGTTGATGGCCAAGCAAGGTGTGTCTGCCTGCCATCCAGCCGTGCACCGGCCCGGCAGGCCGTTTGGGCAGTGAGCTGTCGATTAATGACTGGGCAGTGGACAAGTCATTGAGCAAGCCCAACTCATCTTGCAATTGCGCCAATGCAGCAAGATAGGCTGGCAAGCGTTTTGCTTGAAGAAGTGGCGTCAAAAACTCAAGGGTGTAACGCAATCTCTTGAGCGCAATGCGCAATTGATGTCGTTCCTCTGGCGAAAAGGTACAGTGCCGAGCGGCTTGTTTTTGTGCCTGCCGGGCGTAACGCGACAGTTGTTGATGGGCGAAATCGCCGATCGGAAGTGGCAGCGTGTCCTTCAAGGCATAAATTGCTGCCGTAAATTCAACCATCAGGCGCGGGTATTCGCGAACCGCCAGGAGTTTGATGACCGATTGCCGGGCCTGTTTGGCTCTGCGACGAGCTTCGGTACGCAGGCGGCGAATGTCGCCATGTTCCGGAAAGGCGGCCTGAATCGGGGGGAGTGTTTCTTCAAGAAAAACATCCCAGTTGCGAGCTTCGCCCAAGGCGCTGGCTAGCGTGCGCCAAGTTTGTCCATAGGTGCTGACAAATTCCGGTGGCAAAACTGGTGAAAACAGTTTGATGGCGGAGCGCAGGCGGCGCAAGGCGACACGGGCCTGGTGAATGAATTCCGGATCGCTGCTGAGGTGCAATCCCTCTTCATTGCGCTGGAAGTGTTCGAGGCAGCCCAAGGCGATGCAGCGGAAGGCTTCGACCGGCTGCATGTCGGCAGAGATTCCGGCCGGTTTTGCCTTGAATGGTTTGAGCGGCTCATCGTTGAACAGGTTGTAGCCACGCTCGGCTTTGCTGGCAATGGCCGGGCTGAGTTCGAGTTTGTCCTGGAGCTTTCGGGTCAGTTTGAAAATGTCGTCGATGTCGCCCGAAAGCAACTCCAGCTCTATTTCACAAATCCGGCTTTTCCTTCCCCGGCTTTCGATGGTGCCGCGATCCAGCGCCAATTCGATCAGGGAGTGCCCGAAGGGTACGTGCCAGATTTGCCGTCTGAAATCTGTCGTGAAAACAGCGGACATTTTGGGGCGGGCTGTTTCGAGAAGATCGCGCATGCTGGGTTCGTCGACATGGCTGAAGTCGAAAACGCCGGGAAGGGCCGGCGTTTCCCATTCGCTGCGAACGGCCAGTCCTCCGCTGGCAGGTTCAGCCGACTTTACGGTGAGCAGCCATTGTTCGCCCTTCTTGCGAAAGCGCATCGCTATGCGTTTGGCGTGTAGGGCCAATTCGGGCGTGTCGTAGTAAGTGTTCAGCAGGTGCTGCTTTTGTACGGCAAGCGGAAGTAGCAGGGGGTGCGATGCCAGTTTTTTGGCTGACTTGGCGGTGAGTTGCAGTTTCAGTTCAATTTCGGTGCTCATTTAGTTTGCCGGATTCGTTTTACGTGGCACAGCGGGACCGGTTGCACCATCAAAGCCCAGTTCTGGCAGGGCGGCCAGTTCTCCCGCGCTTTGGACGTTTTCGGCAATGACAGTCAGCCCGATATTGTGGGCAATGCTGCACAGTCCTTTGAGGAATGCCTGGTTTCCGGCCTGGGTATCAATGGCGCGAATGAAGCTGCCATCGACCTTCAGGTAATCCAGGCCGATATCGTGCAGGCGTCCGATTTCACTGAATTGCCGGCCGAAGTGTTCGATGCCAAGGCGGCAGCCGAGTGGACGGATTGCTTCGCAGAAGGCGCGGAATTCAGCAAAATGCTGGAAGGCACCGACTTCGGCAACTTCCAGCCAGAGGCGCGGAGCGAGCTCTTTCTTGTCGGCAATCATGGCTTGCAGGCGATCACGGAAAGAAGCGACCAGAATTGACTCGCCAGAGAGGTTGACCGCGACAGCCGGGATGCCGGCTGCAATACGCTCAAGCGCCAGCCGGGTTGCGGCAAGGTCGAGCTCTGTCGTGAGCGAGAGGCGAGAGGCCATCGGCATGAAGCTGCCAGCCGCCAGCCATTCTCCGTTCTCGCTGGCCTGCAGGCGCAGCGGGCATTCGAGGTGCATGATGTCCCCCCCGTTGTTGGCAACGGGGAATTCGATCAAGCGCAAACGCTGGGTCTGGATGGCCGACTCCAGCACTTTTTTCCAGTCGGCGCTGGAGGTCGCATGTTGTTCACAGCCACTTTCGGCGGAGCACCAAGCCAGCCCGCTTTGGTTTTCTGCCGAAGCCAGCGCGGTATCAAGACTGGAGAGCAGGGCACCGATGCCTTGTCCGTGTTGATAGACCCCGCTGGCGACATAGCCGACTCGCTCGCTGTCGATCAACCCGGCCGAAACCAGATCGCGCAGACCAGTAAGCATGCTTTCCGCTTGTTGGGCCGGGTTTTGGATGCCGGGCAACAGCAGGGCGAAATCGGCACCATTCAGGCGCGCAGCAGCGCCGCCGCTGGTGTTGCTGGCGAGCGTTGCGATGAGGGCTCCCGTCCGGCGCAAAAGCTCATCGGCAGCTTCGCGGCCGGCTCGTTTGTTGATGCCTGCCAGGTCGCCAAGACGGAGCATCAGCAAGCTGCCGTTCGGGCTGGCATCGTCGTCATTGAGTGCCGCATGCAGCTGGTTCATGAAAAAAGCACGGTTGGCCAAGCCGGTCAGGCCATCTTGCGTTGCTTCGCGTCTGACTTGCTCCAGGCGGGCGGCTTCTTCGGCAAAAATGGTTTTCAGTCGGTCGACCATGGCATTCATGGCGCTGGCAACGCTTTTCAATTCGGGGGTGGAGGGTTCCGGAATGTTGACGAAACGGCGTTCGCTGATCGCCTGTGCCTGTCCGACGACCGCATCGAGGGGGCGCTTGATCCGGCGCAAGATCTGCATGCCGAGAAAGCCCATGAAGCCGCCACCGATAATGAACCAGACAATCAGGTGCCAGGCGCCATCCCAGAGTTCCTTGTAGGCAAACTGGCTGTGACTGACGAGTTCGACCGTACCAAACTGCGTCCAGCCGGAAGAAACCTGGGCCTGGCCTGCTTGTGATTTGATGGGGAAAACGCGGATAAACCATGCCGGAACATCGCCGGCCATCGGCGGGCTTGATTTTTCGATCATCAATTTGCCATCCGGGCCGACCAGGCGGACGTGCTCGTACTGGCCGCTGTCGAAGACAGCGGCAACCTGCAGTTCGACGGTTACCGGATCCTTGTCGAGTTGCGACATCGACAGCGCCAGGGAGGAGGCATTGTCATTGTTCTTGATGGCTAGTTGCTGCTCAAGATAATGACGTGCTGTCAGCATGCTCACCACAAAGCTGCCCGCAAAAGCGATGATGGTGCTGGCAATGACGGCAAGCCAGAGTTGTCGGAAAAGGGACATGCAAATTACCTCACTGAAAACCTTCGGCGCGCGCTCGTTGCAGGAGGTCCTGCCAGCGGGAAAGATTGCTCTTGCTCGACTGGTTACCTGTGCCTTGCCACAGGCCGGCGCTGTTGAAACTGAAAATGGGGGCAAGATCCGGACGCTGCGAGGCCGGGCGAATCTCGGGGTTCAGGTTGTCGAGAACCTGAGGCTCGGCGTTGGGCGTCGCATAGTAGGCCAGCACCATGTGAGCCTGCTGAATCGGACCGCTTGGCGTGTTCTGCGTGGCCTTGACGTAAACGAGGCGGAGTTTGTTGACCGGAATGCCAATGTTGATCAGCGAGTAATACTTGGCGATCGAGAAATCTTCGCAATCTCCCCAGCCCCGCCCGATGAATTCAATCGGGGTCGCCCAGTAATCAGACTGTCCCCACACATTGAGGTCGTCGGCGTACCCGATGCGGCGGTTGAAGAAGTCATTAACTGCACGTATTTTGTCTGAGTCGGAACGTGCTTTTGAGTCGGCCAGCAGGGCCTGCCAATCCTTGTATACGGGAAGTTGTGTTTGGCCGAAGCGGCTTGTCAGAGCTTGCTGAAGCTGTTCGAAGTCCAGCCCTAATGCTGCTTTCAGGCCGACCAAGGCGCACGTTGCACTAAATGTGACAAAGACGACTAAGCGAAACAGTGCGTATGTTCTTGGCAAGGGGCGGGCAGCGATTAGTCTGACTGTAAGTACATAATATTACATACAAAACCAGCTATCGTATCGCTATAATCTGGATCAAATATTAAAACAGGGGCTATTCATGCAAACCAATAAAACGCTCTCCTTGCTAATACTTCTGGCGCTTCCCACCCTTGGCCATAGTGCGCCGAGTTCGGAGGCACAGGGGACGTTGAAGGAGATAGCGCAGAAGGCAGTGCTGAACAGTCCTGAAGTGACGTCGAAGTGGCACAACTACAAGGCCGCGGAAGAAGAGATTGGTGTTGGCCGGGGCGGCTACTTTCCGCGGGTTGATTTCACGGCCGGGACCGGCCGGGAAAGCCTGGAACAAGCCCCGAGCAGCACGACGAACAAATACACGCGCAGCGGCTACGGCCTGAGCCTGAACCAGATCCTGTTCGACGGCTTTGCCACGCGCAACGAAGTTCGTCGCCTGGACAAGGCCCGGCTGGTTCGTTACTACGAACTGCTGGACGCCTCGGAAGCCGTTGCCCTGGAAGCCTCGCGCGCCTACCTTGATGTGCTGCGCTACCGCTTCCTGGTCAATCTGGCCGAAGACAACTACGTCCAGCACAAAGCGACCCACGAACAACTGCTGCGTCGTACGCAATCAGGCGTTGGTCGTCGGGTCGACCTTGAGCAAGCCGGCAGCCGCCTGGCCCTGGCCGAAATCAACCTGACCACCGAAACCGCCAACCTGCACGACGTCACGGCCCGCTACCAGCGCATCGTGAACAGCCAGCCGCCCAGCGTGATCGTTCCACCCAGCCAGGTTAGCAGCGGCTTGCCCGCCAGCCAGAAAGCTGCGCTGGACGTTCTGTACAAGAAAAACCCGACCCTGCTCGCCGCCGTCGAGAACACCGAAGCCGCCCAAAGCGAACTGGACGTCCGTCGCGCTGCCTACTCCCCCAAACTGGACCTGCGCGCCCGGACCGACAGCACCGACAACTACCTGGGCGCCAAAGGCGAACGGAACTACACCGTCGGCGAACTCGTCGTCAGCTTCAACCTCTTCAACGGCGGCGCCGACCGAGCCCGTGAAAAGCAATACATCGAGCGCAAGAACCTCTCGCTCGACCTACGGGAAAAAGCCTGCCGCGACACCCGGCAAACCCTGGCCATCGCCTACAACGACGTCGCCCGCCTGCGCGAACGAGCCACCGCCCTGGCCACCCAGGTCAGCCTGCTGGAAAAGACCCGCGACGCCTATCGCGACCAGTTCAACGTCGGTCAGCGCACCCTGCTCGACCTGCTCGACACCGAAAACGAATTGCTCAGTGCGCGTCGCAACGCAGTCAATGCAGACTCCGACCTGAGCCTCGCCTACCTGCGGACCTACGCTGGCATGGGCACACTCCTCGAACACCTGGGCCTGCAAAAGCTCGACACGCCGACCCCGGAAGCGAAAGAACTCGCCCAGGTCGACCTGGCAGAACTCTGCCCGAACGAAACCGCCGGCGTGCCGGTCCCGGATCGTGAAGCACTGAATGCCCGAGCGATGGCCCAACTGCAAGTCAAGCCAGCCCCCTTCGTGCCCGCAGCCTCGCCGGTCGCCGCAACCGGTCCGGACAGCGAAGTCCTTTCGCGGGTCAAGGGCTGGGCAGCAGCCTGGGCGGCGAAAGACTACAACGCCTACAGCGGCTTCTATGCGCCGACCTTCACGCCGGATGGTGGGCTATCGCGGGAAGACTGGGCGCAACTGCGTCGCAGCCGGATTTCGACGCGTGAGCACATCAATGTTGAGTTGCAGGATGTTAGCGTTCGGATGGAAGGTGCCGACCGTGCGCAAGTCAGTTTCCGCCAGATCTATCAGTCGAACCGCTATAACGACACGACGCAGAAGGCCCTGGAAATGATTCAGGTTGGTGGCAAGTGGCTGATCAACCGCGAGAGCTCGGTACCTTGCGGCGGTAGCACCACCGGTGGATGCAAGTCCGTCAAGTGAGGTATTTTCAACCCCTGATTCATCGACTGCTTTTGGTCGTTGGCGTATTTTTTGCGCTGAGTGCTGGTGCTCAGGAGGCTTTGGGGCCGACGCTGAGCAAAATATCTGCGCAAGGCCGGGTTTATCTCGGCTATCGCGAGGCGATGCCCCCTTTTACCTATGTGCTGGCGGGGGGCTCACAGCCGGCAGGCTATGTGTGGGATATCTGCCTGCATGTTGTAAAGGCGCTGGAAGCCAGAGTGGGCAAGTCGCTTGAGGTTGTTCCCGTTGTCGTGAGTGACAATGCTCGCCCGATGTTGATCAAGAATAATGTGGTTGATCTTGATTGCGGAGGTGCCGCGAATACGGTGGCTCGTCAGAAGCAGGTGGCCTTGTCGGTGACGCTCTATGTCAGTGATGTGAAAATTCTGGTTCGATCGGATAGCGGCCTGGCGATGCCGGCGGATTTGGCTGGGAAGCGGATCGTGACCGTCTCCGGCGGGAGCGAGCGTCAGTTGAAGCGTATGGCGCTGGAAAAAAATATCACGATGCAGCATCAATTGGCCAATTCGCCAGCAGAAGCGATGGCTTTATTGCATCAGGGCAGGACAGACGGGATTGTGGCTGAAGATGCAACGCTGTCGATTTTGCGTGCGGGCAAGGCCGAGTTTCGTTTGCTTGATGTGGTCTTGGCAACGGAGCCGCTGGCATTGATGTTCCCGTTGGGTGACGCGTCATTCAAGGCGCTTGTCGATGAAACACTGATCGGTTTGATGAAGCGTGGTGAAATGACGGCCATTTACGATAAATGGTTCATGTCGCCGCTTCCTTCTGAAAGTGTGTCACTTGATTTGCCGATGTCGCAGGCGCTCAAGGCGGCGATCCTGACGCCGAGCGATACGCCGGTCAACTGAGTCAAAAGCGGTAAAGAGTCAAAAGCAGTAAAGAGTCAAAAGCAGTAAAAAGGCCATGAAAATGGCCTTTTCTGATCAGAGTTTCGGGTTGAGTGTGTACGTGCCAATCAGGCTGGCTTCGGCCAGGATATGCCCCTGGATTGCTTGTCGTACTTCCGTCCCGCCAAACCGGCCTTCAACCGGCAGGTGCGCGACATCGAGTGCGTATAGCGTAAAAATGTAGCGGTGGATGATTTCGTCGTTCCATGGTGGGCATGGGCCGTCGTAGCCGTAGTAGTCGCCGCGCATGTCGTTGTCGCCAGCAAACCAGTCTGTGTAATTGTTGATCCCCTGGCGTGTGCCATGGGCGGCTTGAGGGCCGGGTTTGCCGCGTGGTGAAACGGTATTGCTGAATTCGCCCTGGGAAATCGCGTTGACCGTGGCAGGCAGGTCGATCAAAACCCAGTGGAAAAAATCGACTCGCGGCAAGCTGGCAGGAATGGTTCTGCCTTCCTGATTGACATCGTCGCCCTTGCTGGGGACGTCCGGGTCGTGGCAGATCAGGACGAAAGATTGGGTGTCCGCAGGAGCGCCGTCCCAAGCCAATGCGGGATTCAGGTTTTTACCGAGGCAAACGTGGTGCGCCGGGTCGGGGATGCAAAAGGAAAAATCGCCCGGAATCCGTTGCCCATCGGTAAAAGCGGTGCTGGTCAGTTTCATTGAGGCTGCTCCTTGTTATTCAGCCGCCCGACGTTTGAAGTCGCCAAGGCGGAAGCCGAGAATCCATAGTGTAGCGAAATAACTGCCTGCGCCAAGCGGGATGATCCAGGCGAGGCGAGCCAAACGTTCGACCATCGAGTTTTCCAGCCAGCTTGTTTCTACCCCCATGGAAAACCAAAGTGTCGTACCCATGGCGAGCATGGCCAGGACCAGTTTGGTGATGAATTTTGCCCAGCCGGGTTGTGGCGCAAAGATTTCTTGCTTGCGCAAGCCTCGGTAGAGCATTGCTGCATTCAGGCAGGCAGCCAGTCCGATCGACAGTGCCAGTCCGGCATGTTGCAACCAGCCGATGAATGCCAGGTTCATGGCTTGTGTCGCGAATAAGGAGATCAGTGCAATGCGAACCGGGGTTCTGACGTTTTGCCGGGCATAAAACCCCGGGGCCAGCACTTTGACCAAGATCAGTCCTGTCAGGCCGATGGCATAGGCAACGAGTGCTTCTCGGGTGTGCAGGACGTCCACTACAGAAAATGCGCCGTGGAAAAAAAGTGTGCTGATGAGCGGTACCGCCAGAATGGCAAGAGCCAGGGCGGCAGGTGCTGCGAGGAGCAGCGTCAGACGTAGCCCCCAGTCAAGCAGCTTTGAGTATTCTTCGTGATTGGCGCTCGCGTGATAGCGCGACAAGGATGGCAGCAGGATGGTGCCCAGGGCTGCGCCCAGCATCCCGGATGGGAATTCCATCAACCTGTCAGCGTAATACAACCATGAGACGCTGCCGGTTGCCAGGAAAGAGGCAAAGATGGTGTTGATCAGCAGGCTGATTTGAGACACCGAGACGCCGATCAGGGCTGGTGCCATGAGCATGAGTACGCGCCGAACCCCCGGGTTTTTCCAGGCGGCCTGCCAGTTGAGCGATGGTCGAGGCAGCATGGCAATTTTTTTCAGGGCAGGAATCTGGATGGCAAGCTGCAGCAATCCGCCCAAAAATACAGCCCAGGCCAGTGCCAGTACGGGTGGGTCAAAATATGGGGCAGCAAACAAGGCCATGCCGATGAAGGCAATGTTGAGTAGTACCGGCGTGAATGCAGGAAGTGCAAAGCGGCTCCATGTATTCAGAATGCCTCCGGCAAGAGCCACCAACGACATGAAGAAAATATAAGGGAAGGTAATGCGGGTGAGCGTTACGGTGAGTTCGAATTTGCTTGCGTCGGCAGAAAATCCGGGGGCCGATAGCCAAACCAGCAAAGGTGCTGTTGCGATGCCGATGGCGGTGATGGCAAACAAGGCAATGGAAAGCAGGCTAGCTACATGGTCAACCAGTGCCTTGGTTTCTATTTCTCCCTGTTTGTTGCGATATTCGCCAAGGATAGGGACGAATGCTTGTGAGAACGCCCCCTCGGCAAACATTCTGCGGAGCAGATTGGGGAGTTTGAATGCGACAAAAAACGCATCCGTAGCCAGGCCGGCGCCAAACGCACGCGCAATTACGAAATCGCGAACAAAGCCGAGAACGCGAGAAAGAAGGGTCATTCCACTGACAGTGGCCAGCGCTCGAAGCAGATTCATTGAGAGGGACGTTGCCTGAAAGGCGGATAGAAAGCTATAATTCTACGCTGTGCTTCGGCGCGAACTTCAGAAGCTTTATAAAACAAAGATTTCTGCTTCGTGACAAGCAGTGTGCCGGTGTAGCTCAGTTGGTAGAGCAGCGCATTCGTAATGCGAAGGTCGTAGGTTCGACTCCTATCTCCGGCACCAGAAATACCAAGGGCTGCATTTTCGCAGCCCTTTTTTTTATCCTGTTTTTTGCGCCCCTTGGTCCTGGCTGCGAATCTGGTTCCGGCCATTGCGTTTGGCGGCGTACAGGGACTCATCGGCGGCTTGTAGCAGCAGAGGGGCTGGGGTTTCGCAGGATGGAACCATGCTGGCGACGCCAAAGCTGCAGGAAATTAGGCCTCCTACGCCTCCCTGGTGTGGAATGCACAACTCTCGCGCGGAGCTGCGCATGCGCTCTGCGACGGCTTGCGCTCCGATGGCATCGGTGCCAGGCAAGATGGCGGCAAATTCTTCGCCACCGTAACGCGCCACAATGTCCTCGACACGAAACAGCGATTCGTTGAGTGCACCAGCAACCGCTTTCAGGCATTCATCACCCGCCTGGTGGCCGTATATGTCATTGAATTGTTTGAAAAAATCAACGTCGCCGATGACGATGCTCAAAGGTGCTTTCAGGCGTGAGCAGCGTCTCCACTCTGTGCGCAGCGTTTCGTCAAAATGCCGGCGGTTGGGGATGTTGGTCAGTCCATCAAGCAGGGAAAGAGCCTTAATCTGGCGATGCGCTTCGTGAATTTCTTTCTGCATGCAGACAATCCGTAACAGGGCGCGGACTTTGGCGAGCAGAACGACTTCAGAAACGGGTTTGTACAAAAAATCATCACCACCGGCCATGATGCCCTCGGCCAGGATGTCTTCGTCCATGACGGTCGACAGGAAAACAATGGGCGTCCAGGGCATGACTCCGGGTTGTTCTGCCGAGCGCTCCCAGGAGCGCATGCTTTTGGCGATGGACAGGCCGTCGGTATCGTGCAGGGCGATATCCATCAGCACCAGGCTGGGGTGGTGCTTGCAGAACTGATTGAGTGCCTGCGCCCCGTTTGCCGCGACGACTGTTTGTACGTCAGGTAATTGGGCCAGGCATTCGCTGATCAGTGATCGGTTGCTGGCGGATGGATCGACGATGAGTACGGTCGATTTGTTAGGGTCAAGCATTGCCTGCACAGGTTTTCAGAGAAGGAGATGATGGATCAATTTTTGATCATCATAGATCATTCCTTCGTGGTTTGAGTGAGGGGCCTGGTTTGATTCTGTGGCTGGGGGCTTCTGTCTTCGTCTCGGGCCGTTGTAATATGATGTGTATGTTCCATACGGTACCGTCTGGAGAAGGTGCCGATGTTCGTTGTTTTTAAAGGAGAGAGCGGCAATGCAAATTAAAGATAAAGTATTTCTGGTGACGGGGGCTGGTTCTGGTCTGGGCGCTGCAACAGCACGTACGCTCAGCGAAGCGGGCGCAAAAGTTGTCCTGGCAGACCTGAATCGTGTTGCTGGTGAAAAACTGGCCGCAGAGCTTGGTGCTGGTGCACGATTTGTTGAAACCGATGTGGCGAATGAGGCTTCTGCGGTCAACGCGATTCAGACGGCAATTTCCACATTTGGTGGTTTGCATGGTCTGGTCAATTGCGCGGGTGTTGCTCCAGCGGAAAAAGTGGTCGGCAAGGAAGGCCCGCACAAGCTGGAAAGCTTCGCCAAGGTGATCAACATCAATCTGGTTGGTACCTTCAACATGATTCGTCTGGCCGCCGACGCCATGATGAAAGGCGAGCCCGATGCAGGTGGTGAGCGTGGCGTGATTGTTAATACCGCATCCGTGGCTGCTTACGAAGGTCAGCTTGGGCAGGCCGCCTATGCTGCCTCAAAGGGCGGCATCGTTGCCTTGACCCTGCCGGTTGCCCGTGAGTTGTCGCGCAGCGGCATCCGTGTCATGACCATTGCTCCGGGGATCATGGAAACCCCGATGTTGCTTGGTATGCCGCAAGAAGTTCAGGATTCCCTCGGCAAGATGGTTCCGTTCCCTTCGCGCATGGGCAAGCCTGCCGAATATGCCAATCTGGTCAAGCATATTGCTGAGAATTCCTATCTGAATGGAGAGGTCATTCGTCTTGACGGTGCCATCCGGATGGGGACCAAATAAACTATACTTTGGCTCCGCCATTGACCCCCAAAGGCACTTAGGTGCCTTTTTTATTGCATGTCCCAAGCTTCTTGTTATCACTGCGGTCAACCTGTCCCGGGCGATGTAAACCTGCCGGTCACGATTGCCGAGCAGCCTCGTCCGATGTGTTGCTATGGCTGCCAGGCTGTGGCGCAGTCGATTGTCGATAACGGATTGGCGGACTATTACCGCAGTCGCGATGCCATGCCGGAGTCCCAGCGTGAAGCTTTACCGGGGATACTCGATCAACTGGCGCTATTTGATCATGCCGATTTCCAGAAAAGCTTCGTCAAGGCCCTGGGAGAAACTGAGCGCGAGGCTTCGCTGCTGCTTGAAGGGATCACCTGCGCTGCCTGCATCTGGCTCAATGAGCAGCATGTCGGGCGCTTGCCGGGGGTGACGGCGGTTGATATCAACTATGCCACCCGTCGCGCGCGGGTTCGTTGGGATGATTCGCGGGTCCGGTTGTCAGACATTCTTGGTGCGATAGCGGCGATCGGCTATCGAGCCTATCCCTACGACGCTGCCAAAAATGAAGAGATATCCCGCGAGGAGCGGCGTGACGCCCTTTGGCGCTTGTGGGTGGCAGGGTTTGGCATGATGCAGGTCATGATGTATGCCTTTCCGGTGTATATCGCAGATGGTGAAATGACCGCCGATGCCGAAAGCTTGATGCGCTGGGCCAGTCTTGTGCTGACATTGCCAGTGATTTTTTATTCATCGGCCCCGTTCTTCCGGCATGCCTGGCGTGATTTGATGTTACGCCGTGTCGGGATGGACGTGCCTGTCGCGCTGGGGGTTGGCGCGGCATTTGTTGCCAGCCTCTGGGCGACGGTGACCCAGTCCGGCGAGGTTTATTTCGACTCGGTCACCATGTTTGTCTTTTTCTTGCTGGGCGGCCGTTTCCTGGAAATGACCGCTCGCCAGAAAGCCTTGAGCGTGACGGAGGCGCTGGCCAAGCTATTGCCTGCTTTTGCACAAAAACTCCCGAATTTCCCGGTCGACCGTACGCCTGAGCAGAAAATCGTCGCCGACCTTGTGCCTGGCGATCATATTCTGGTTCGGGCGGGCGACACCATTCCGGCTGACGGGCGGGTCGTTGAAGGCGTCAGTTGTACCAGTGAAGCCTTGTTGACCGGTGAGAGCAAGCCGGTGCCCAAAATGCCGGGAGACGCGGTGACCGGCGGCTCGGTGAATGCGGAAAGCCCGTTGATCGTGCGCGTCGAACAGGTCGGAGAGACGACTCGGCTGTCCGCAATCATCCAGCTCATGGAGCGAGCGGCAGCCGAAAAGCCGAAAATCGTCGAGATGGCTGACCGCGTTGCCAGCTACTTCGTCGCGGTTCTTTTGCTGGTGGCCATGCTGGTTGCGGTTGGCTGGTACTTTGTCGATCCATCAAAAATGTTGTGGATCACGGTATCGGTACTGGTGGTGACTTGCCCGTGCGCGCTTTCGCTGGCAACGCCGATTGCCTTGACTGTTTCAGCCGGGGCCTTGGCCAAGGACGGTTTGCTGGTTACGCGTGGCCATGCGATTGAAACGCTTGCCCGGGCCAGCCATTTTGTTTTTGACAAAACCGGGACGCTGACAACGGGAAGAATGCGTTTGATGGATGTGATGTCCGTGAGCGATCTCCCGCGTGCTGCTTGTTTGCAGGTTGCGGCAGCGCTTGAGCGTTCGTCGGAGCATCCTGTGGCGGTCGCACTGTGCCGGGCTTCAGGTGTTGATGCTTTTTCGGCGGAGCAGGTTATTAGCGAGCCAGGTCAAGGAGTTGAGGCGCTCGTGGCTGGCAAGCGCTATCGCATCGGCCGGCCTGCTTATGTTTTTGGACTTGGCGGCGGCGTCTTGCCGGATGCTGCGGTCGACTGGCTGGAAAGTGGCGATACGGTCGTTGTCCTGGGCGATGAGCGAGGTTGCCTGGCGCTGTTCCGCATCGGCGATGAAATTCGTGACGAGTCGAAGGCCTTGGTCGAGGCTTTGAAACAGGCGGGGAAAAAAATTGTTTTGCTGACAGGGGATGCCCCTTCCGTTGCTCGGCGTGTTGCGGCCCTGATCGGGATTGATGATGTGCGTGCAGGTATGACGCCGCAAGGGAAGCATGAATGTGTCCTGGCGCTTCAGGCGGAGGGTGCAGTGGTCGCAATGGTCGGAGATGGGGTCAACGATGCGCCGGTATTGGCTCAGGCCCAGGTGTCTGTTGCTATGGGAGGTGGTGCTCAGCTGGCCCGGACGCAGTCGGATTTTGTCTTGCTTTCGGAAAATCTGGATCACTTGCGGAAAGGTTTGCTCAGGGCAGAGAAAACCTTGCGCATCATCCGCCAGAATCTATGGTGGTCTTTCGCCTACAATTTCGTCGCTTTGCCACTGGCGATTGCCGGGTGGGTAACGCCCTGGTTGGCAGGGATCGGCATGTCGGCCAGTTCCCTGCTTGTTGTTCTTAACTCGTTGCGTATTCAGAAGCGGGAGCATGATTGATGGAAAGTATTTATCTGTTGATTCCCATTTCGGTCATCCTGGTCTTCGGTATCGCCTTTGCCTTCTGGTGGTCGGTGCGTAGCGGACAGTTTGATGACCTTGAGGGGCCTGGGTTTCGAATTTTGATGGATGATGAGATGCCCAAGCCTGAGCCGAAAGCCCGGGATTCCGAAAAAGCAGAGAATGTTTGACCTGAATCAACGTTAACCGGGCGTGTTCTTGGCACTATGCTGTCTGTGTGAGGTAAGTGCCTCACGAACATTCTCTGTTGGGGTTGGGGTGCGTTGCGACGCACCCTTTTTTTGTCCACAAATCCCCCATTTGACGTGCTTCCTAATTACTTGGAACTAATTCGGCTTAGATAGTCGGTAGGTTGATCTAGGTCAAAACGTCGCCACTAATCTAGAATACTATCCGCATTCAAGTGCCGCCTTGGGTTTAGGGAGGTGTGCATTCCGTTTTTTATTAACGAGAGGTGGGTTCATGTCTGGATCGCAAACCACATATAACGATAAGGTCGTACGGCAGTTTGCTGTCATGACCGTCATTTGGGGCATCGTCGGCATGCTTGTCGGTGTCATCATTGCTGCACAACTTGTGTGGCCGGAGCTGAATATTGGCCCTTGGCTTCACTTCGGGCGTCTTCGTCCGCTGCACACCAATGCGGTTATTTTTGCATTTGGTGGCTGTGCGCTTTTTGCAACTTCTTACTGGTGCGTTCAGCGTACCAGTCACGCTCGCCTTTGGGGCGGTCCGCTGGTTCCCTTTACGTTCTGGGGCTGGCAAATCATTATTCTTCTGGCCGCAATTACCCTGCCTTTGGGTATTACCTCCGGCAAAGAATATGCTGAACTCGAATGGCCGATCGATATCCTGATCACGCTGGTCTGGGTTTCATACGCACTGGTTTTCTTCGGAACAGTTGCCAAGCGTACGGTTTCCCATATTTATGTGGCCAACTGGTTCTTTGGTGCCTTCATCATCGCCGTTGCTCTGCTGCATCTGGTTAACAGCGCAGCCGTTCCGGTTTCGCTGACTAAGTCCTACTCGGTGTACTCCGGCGTTCAGGATGCAATGATCCAGTGGTGGTACGGTCACAATGCCGTAGGTTTCTTCCTGACCGCAGGCTTCCTGGGCATGATGTATTACTTCGTCCCGAAGCAGGCTGGCCGTCCGGTTTACTCCTATCGCCTTTCCGTTGTGCACTTCTGGGCCCTGATCTTCACCTACATGTGGGCAGGTCCTCATCATCTGCACTACACCGCACTGCCGGATTGGACCCAGTCTGTCGGGATGGTCTTCTCGCTGATTCTGCTGGCTCCGTCCTGGGGTGGCATGATCAACGGCATCATGACGCTGTCTGGTGCATGGCATAAGCTGCGCGACGACCCCGTCCTGAAGTTCCTGATCACTTCGCTGTCCTTCTACGGTATGTCGACCTTCGAAGGTCCGATGATGTCCATCAAGACCGTCAATGCGCTGTCGCACTACACCGACTGGACTGTTGGCCACGTGCACTCCGGTGCCCTTGGTTGGGTTGCCATGGTGTCGATCGGTTCTATCTACTATCTCCTGCCGAAACTCTTTGGCAAGTCGGAAATGTATAGCACCAAGCTGGTTACGACCCACTTCTGGATCGCCACCATCGGGACCGTGCTGTATATCGCTTCGATGTGGATTGCCGGTGTGATGCAGGGTCTGATGTGGCGTGCAGTGAATGCCGACGGTACGCTGGCTTACAGCTTCGTTGAGTCAGTCAAGGGTTCCTATCCATTCTGGGCGATCCGTTGGTTGGGTGGCGTTCTGTTCCTGTCCGGCATGCTGATCATGGCCTACAACATGTTCAAGACGATTGCTGGTGGCAAGACGCAAGACGTGCCGGTGGTTGTTCCGGTCGCTCACCACGCCTGATTAGGGAGAAATAATAATGATCAAGCACGAGCAAATTGAAAAAAGCGTTGGTCTGCTCATCGTTCTGACGCTGCTTACTGTGATTTGGGGTGGTCTGCTCGAAATCGTTCCGCTCTTTTTCCAGAAGTCGACCACGACACCGGTTGAAGGTCTGAAGCCTTACTCGGCAGTCCAACTGGCCGGTCGCGATATTTATGTTCGCGAGGGTTGCTTCCTCTGCCATTCGCAGATGATTCGCCCGTTCCGTGCAGAGACTGAGCGCTACGGCCACTATTCGGTTGCTGGCGAATATGTCTACGATCACCCGTTCCAGTGGGGTTCGAAGCGTACCGGTCCGGATCTGCATCGCGTTGGCGGCCGTTACTCCGATGAATGGCAGCGTGCACACTTGATGAATCCTCGCGACGTGGTGCCAGAGTCCAACATGCCGGCTTTTGCCTTCCTGGCAAATACCAAGGCTAAGGATTCCGTTGGCGCTGATATCGAAGCCAAGATGCAGGTAATGCGTGGCTACGCTAATGCACGGAGTATTCCGACTTATACCGATGAAGATATCAAGGCCGCCAAGGCCGCTATCGGTGACAAGACGGAAATGGATGTTCTCATCGCATACCTGCAAGGCTTGGGTACTGCACTGAGCACCATGAAGCAATAAGCCATGGACATCAATGATCTGCGTTCCATCACAACAGTTTTAGGGTTGCTCTGCTTCCTCGGAATTGTTGCATGGGCTTACGGCAAGGGCAGCAAAAAGGGGTTTGAAGAAGCTGCAAATTTGCCGTTCGCAGGGAATGATGACGACGGTGCGGTGTCTCGTACATCGCACCAGCGCTGAGATAAAGGAAAGCAAATGAGCGATTTCGTTAGCGATTTTTGGAACCTGTACGTCGTAGTGATCGTCACGGGAAGTATTCTTGCCTGTGTTGCACTGCTGATCATTCAGGGCAAAGCGACTTTCACTCCCGGCAAGACCATGGGTCATGTTTGGGATGAGACTCTTGAGGAGTACAACAATCCAATGCCACGCTGGTGGACCTGGATGTTTGTCATTACCGTGATTTTTGCGTTTGTTTATTTGGCGCTCTATCCGGGACTTGGCAACTTCAAGGGGATGCTGGGCTGGACGGCTGTTGGTCAGCACAAAGCCGAGGTAGCTAAAGTCGATGCAGCGGTCAAGCCGTTGTTCGACAAATACTTGGCGATGGATGTCAAGGCGGTGGCTGCAGACAAGCAGGCAATGGAAATGGGCAAGCGTCTTTTCCTGACCTACTGCATGCAATGTCATGGCGCTGATGCGCGTGGTGCCAAGGGCTTCCCGAACCTGACCGACAGTGATTGGCTGTATGGCGGTGAGCCGGAACAGATCAAGCAAACCATTGCTGATGGTCGTATGGGTGTCATGCCTCCGCACGCTCAGCTGGGTGCTGATACTGTGAAAGACTTGGCCAATTTCGTTCGTTCCCTCTCTGGTTTGCCGAGTGACTCCGTGCGTGCCGCCAAGGGCAAGGAAGCTTTTGCTTCTGCCGGTTGCCTGGGGTGCCATGGTCCTGAAGGCAAAGGGATGCATGCAGTTGGTGCTCCGAACCTGACGGACAAAGTCTGGCTCTACGGTTCATCTGAAGCAACCATCTCTGAAACGATCAACAATGGTCGTCAGAACAAGATGCCGGCCTGGAAGGAATTCCTTGGCGAAGCCAAGGTGCATTTGTTGTCTGCCTATGTGTTCAGCTTGAGCCAAGGCGCCAAGTAATTGGCTTGAAACGGGGCGGTGATCCGCCCCGTTTTTTCTACGGAGTTTTTCCCGTACCAAAATTGCGTTATTCGGCAGAGTGAATTGGCGCAAAAGCGGAATTTTGATACGGCTAAAATCATATGATCTCTCCCGAAACACCCCCTTCTCTCTCGGAGAGTGTGCCTCCCGTAGTGGTTTCCTTCTACGAAAAGCACAAGAAAATCTACATTCGAGATGTCCGCGGATGGTGGAATACTTGGCGTTGGGTGCTGGTTTGGCTGACGCAAATCATTTTTTTCGGCACGCCATGGCTGCAATGGAATGACCGGCAGGCCGTGCTTTTTCACCTTGCTGAACGTAAGTTTTATCTGTTCGGTTTGGTACTCTGGCCACAGGATGTTTTTTACCTGGCGCTGCTGCTGATCATTTCTGCATATGCTCTTTTTCTGTTTACGGCAATTGCCGGGCGGCTTTTTTGCGGCTACGCATGCCCCCAGACTGTTTATTCAGAAATATTCATGTGGGTCGAAAACCGGGTAGAAGGAGATCGTGCTTCGCGTATGAAGCTCGATAAAGCCAAGATTACATTCCGGAAGTTTCGACTGAAGGCACTGAAGCATTTTGTTTGGATAGCTTTGTCGTTGTGGACCGGCTTCACTCTGGTGGCTTATTTCACGCCTGTTGCTGAATTGCTGAATGCCTTACCGTTTGGACTGTCGGGCTGGGAGTTGTTCTGGATGTTGTTTTATGCAGGGTTTTGCTACATGCAAGCTGGTTTTTTGCGTGAGCAGGTCTGCAAGTACATGTGCCCCTATGCCCGTTTTCAGGGAGTGATGTTCGATCCGGATACTCTTGTCATTACATACGATGCTGCACGCGGTGATCCGCGGGGGGCTAGAAAAAAGAATGTCGATAAATCGCTGCAACTGGGTGATTGCGTCGATTGTGGTCTGTGCGTAGTGGTGTGCCCAACGGGGATTGATATTCGCAAGGGTATTCAATACGAATGTATTGGCTGCGGCGCCTGCATTGATGCGTGCGATCCGGTGATGGAGAAAATTGGGGCACCGCGTGGCTTGATTCGGTACACAACAGAAAACGCACTGGCCAGACATTTTTCACCGGCAGATATCGCAAAACATATTTTGCGACCCCGGATTATGGTGTACACCGCAATTCTTGTGGCGATTACGCTGGCTTCGGTGGTTTCTTTGGCGGTTCGAGTTCCGTTGAAAGTGGACGTTATTCGGGATCGCTCACTTCTTGCTCGTGAGGCAGAAGATGGGCGCATCGAGAATGTTTACAACCTGAAGATCATGAATACGACAGAGGCGGCTCAACGATATGCACTGAAAGTCGATGGCCTTGGCGGTGCAGAAATCGTCGGGGAGCCCAGCGTTTCGGTTGGTAGCGCCGAAAATCATGAAATAACGGTCGTGGTTCGTGTGCCGCCAGATGTCGGGAATAAAGGTGCTAACTCGATTTTTTTCGATATTAAGGCTTTCGATCACGATCATATTTCAGTTCGTGAAAAGGCCACTTTTTTGATGCCCTGATATGAGTATTTCAATGACGATGCGTGATAAATCAGCCTGGTATAAACACCCTTGGCCCTGGATCTTGATGGCTGGGCCGGGTTTGGTGATTGTCGCTGGTGTTGTAACTGTCTGGCTGGCAGTAGTCAGTAATGACGGTCTGGTTACTGATGATTATTACAAGCAGGGACTTGCCGTCAATCAGCGAATGCATCGTGATCATCAGGCGAGCGCTCTTGGTTTGCATGCGGATTTGATGCGCTCGGACGGCAAGGTTCGGTTACTGCTTGGTGCGGCCGCCGAGGTCTCGTTGCCCGAGACGCTTGTGGTGAAATTGGCGCATCCGACTCGTGCCGGACAGGATCAACTGGTCGAGATGAAAGCAGAAGGGCAAGGGTTTTACAGTGGGCAATTGCTTGCTGATGTGGGTGGTCGTTGGGTAATTTCAATAGAGGATCCGGCTGGCCAGTGGCGCTTGCAAGGGGAGTGGGTTGCTGATTCTGGCGAGCCGCTTCGGCTGGAAACCAAACTTGAGAAGTAATTTTTTAGCTACGGGAGGTGACATATGGCATGGGAACTATTGTTTGGCAGTGATATTGGCCTGATGAGCTTGGGCGTTATTGTTGGCGTCTTGGTGATCGGGGTGATCATGGGCAAGTTGTATTCCAGTAAGGTTGAGGAAGAGTCCCGCGGTCTCGGCAAGTAAATTTATTTGTCATTTCGCCCTGATGGGCGGATTATTCCCCCGTGCAGGTTTTCTGCCGGGGGATTTTGTTTTTGGGAACAAGAAAACTATTTAAGGCACTTCTGCTTTCTTTAGTGGTTCACCTGTCTTTTCTAGGGATCTGGACTGCCGTCTCAAAAGGTGCTGCTCGGCCAGCAAGACGGATCGACGTAACGATTGCTCCTGCCCGAGTTGAACCGCAGGAAAGTGAACAAACACCTGATTTTTTGGCAGGAAAACAGGTGCTGGCGGCGCAACGTCGCGGTCAACGGTCACTAAATCCGAAAAAAGCTGAACTCGGTGAGCGTGCTTCTAGTGCCGCAGCAACCAAAGCTGCCATACGGAACACTGAGTCTGGTATCCGGTCAGCCAAGTCTGATTTGACGGCTGATAGCGGGAGTGTCGTTAATCGCGAGGGAATCCAGCAATATCGCTTTGATCTGGCAAGAAGAATGCAGGGATGGCGTCCCCCCGGCGTTGTGACAACAGGGGGCCTGGCAGAAAATGTCGTGTTGTTGCGGGTCGAAAGCATGCGCGGCAGCAACACTCCCGGTGTCATTCTGGAGCGTTCTAGTGGAAATCGCGCGCTGGATGATTTCGCCTATGAATTGCTCAAAAGGGCGGTCGGCTTTACGCCTGTACCTGATGCCCTGGGGCAATCAGCATTCAGCTTCGTAGTGCCGATTCACTCTTGGCTTGCTGAGTGAGACTCCAGTGCGCTCAGTTCAGCTTCGTGAAAGTTGAAGCTTCCCGCGTCGCGATCCTTTAAATAAAGGGCGATGCAATGATGGACGCTTTCAAAAGATAGCGTTTTCCAAGGAATATCTTCGGGTAAGAACAGGGCAACTTCCAGGCTTTCTTCGCCTGCGGCATAACTGGGGGATGAGAGTTTCCCACGGTAAAAAAGATGTACTTGATTGATTTCAGCCATGCTGAACATCGCAAATGCCTGGTCAATTTCGACTGTCGCCCCGGATTCTTCCAGTGTTTCGCGTTTGGCAGCTTGTGCCGTCGTCTCCCCGTTTTCCATGAAGCCGGCGGGAAGCGTCCAGAATCCTTTTCGAGGCTCAATCGCGCGTCGGCAAAGTAATATTTTTCCTGACCATTCGGCGATGCAGCCCACGATCATTCGTGGATTTTCGTAGTGAATGTGTCCGCACAGAGAGCAGACGTGGCGGAACATGGTGTCGCCGGCAGGAATCAAGCGGGTGACAGTGGCGCCACAAGAATTGCAGTAGCGAATCATCGAAAGCATGGGCGGTAAGAGATTGGGCAGTTTATCACTCGCCAAGTCCCGGAATCACCAATGGAGCAAGGGGAAACGCATTTCTTCCTTTGCACTCGGTCGATGCCTGTGGCTACAATGGCGAACACTAATAAGGACATCTGCGTCGGCTTGATATCGGCGCGGTCGGGGGTTCCATATGTTTCTGATCATTGGTTATGTCGTCATTCTTGCGGCTGCGCTGGGCACTTATGCTGTTCACGGCAGTCTTCTTGCGCTATGGGTCCCGCTTGAATACGTTGCCATTATTGGTTTGACGATCGGATACTTCATCGCTTCGAACAGTATTGGCGTCATCAAGGCGACTGTTGGTGCCGTGCCCGGTATCTTGAAGGGCTCAAAATTCACCAAGGCGTATTACATCGATGCGCTGGCCATGCTGTTTGAAATTCTTGGCAAGGTGCGCAAAGAGGGGCTGATGTCGATCGAAAGTGACATCGAAAACCCGGATGCCAGCCCTATTTTCAGCAAGTACCCTGGGTTGGTGCACGACCATCATGTGATGGAGTTCGTCACCGATTACTTGCGCATGATGGTGGGTGGTAATCTGAATACGGTTGAAATCGAAAGTCTGATGGACGTTGAACTGGAAACGCATCATCACGAAGCTGCCGAACCTGGTCACGTAGTGGCAAATATCGCCGGTTCGGTTCCTGCGTTCGGTATTGTGGTTGCGGTGATGGGCGTGGTTAACGTGATGGGCTCGGTGGGCAGTCCTCCGGCTGTTCTTGGCAAAATGATCGGCGGTGCGTTGGTCGGTACCTTCTTGGGTATTCTGATTGCCTATGGTTTTGTCGAACCGGTTGCCAAATTGCTTGAACAAAAAGCCCACGAAGACGCAAAAATTTACCAGATGATCAAAATGGTGCTGCTGGCTTCGATGTCCGGTTATGCCCCTCAGGTCGCCGTAGAGTTCGGGCGCAAAACGCTGAACTCGCATTCTCGCCCGAGTTTCCGTGAGCTTGAGGAAGACCTCAAGTCACGTAAAGGCAAGTAACGACGCTACATAAAACTGAGCCAGATAAATGAGCGACGACTCTACCCGCCCTATAGTCATCAAACGCAAGAAAGTCATTGCGGGCGGAGCGCACGGCGGTGCGTGGAAAATTGCCTATGCCGACTTTGTGACGGCAATGATGGCATTTTTCCTTTTAATGTGGTTGCTGGGTTCCACGGCCAAGGGGGATCTGCAAGGTATTGCTTCCTTCTTTCAGAATCCGGTAAAGGTTGCTCAGGCCGGGGGGAGCGGGTCTGGCGATGCAACCAGTGTGTTGCAGGGCGGGGGCAAGGATTTGACGCGCCAGGCCGGACAGGTCAAGCAAGGGGATGTCGAGGCAAGGAAAACAACCTCGTTCTCGAAGGAGGCTCAGGTTGAATTTCGTCGCAAAGAGCAGGAGCGTCTTGAGGTTCTCAAAGCCGACATACAAAAAATGATCGAGCAAAGCCCGCAGCTTGCGCAATTCAAAAAGCAGATGCTGCTGGATATTACTTCCGAAGGTTTGCGGATTCAGATCGTCGATGAGCAAAACCGCCCGATGTTCGACTCAAGTAGTGCCGATTTGAAGCCCTACACGCGAGACATCCTTCGCCAGATCGGAAAAGCATTAAATGGTGTCAGCAACCGGATCAGCCTGGCAGGGCATACCGATGCGGCGCAATTCGTCGGGGGCGCCCAGGGCTTTTCGAATTGGGAGTTGTCCGCCAACCGGGCCAATGCTTCACGGCGCGAGTTGGTTCAGGGGGGGCTTGAGGACGGCAAGGTCTTGAGAGTGGTCGGTTTGGCATCCACTGTCTTGTTCGACAAGAATGACCCGCTGAACTCCGTCAACCGGCGCATTAGTATCGTTGTCTTGAACCAGCGGACCGAGGATGCAATCCTGCAGGAAGAGGGGCCGGAGTCTGAAGTGGCCAATCCGGAAACAGTACCCCAAGGTCTGATTCTGCCTGGCGTCGCAAAAGGCACCTCGGGTTAGGTCTGCCCGTTGATCGGGATCTGAGGGAACATGTGGACATGCTCTCCGAAAAATTGAATGCTCTTAAACAGGGCGTAAGCAACAATCCAGTCAGTCAAACCGGCTACGACAGCGGTGAAGTTGAGTTGTTCTGATTTATATACGAGGAAAAAATGGCAAAAACCATTCTTGCAGTTGATGACTCCGCCTCCATCCGTCAGATGGTGTCGTTCACCCTGAAAAGTGCTGGCTACGATGTAATTGAAGCCGTTGATGGGATGGATGGCCTCGACAAAGCCAAGACGAGAAGCGTCAATCTGGTCTTGACCGACCAGAATATGCCGCGCATGGATGGATTGTCCCTGATTAAAAATCTGCGTGGTATGCCGCAATACGCGTCAACGCCGATCCTGATGCTGACGACCGAGTCCTCCGATGCCATGAAGGCTCAGGGGCGCGCTGCCGGAGCGACTGGTTGGCTGGTCAAACCGTTTGATCCGCAGAAACTGATTGAAGTCGTGCGCAAGGTCATCGGATAAGCCGATGTCGGCAAACCAGCCTTTGGCTGGTATTCCTTGCATTCGATTTCCGGCCGCGACTTTGGGCGCAGCCGTGGTGAGGGGGTAGCATGGCTATCGACATGAGTCAGTTCTACCAGGTGTTCTTCGAGGAATCGGCAGAGCATCTGGCGGCAATGGAGTCGCTTCTGCTTGATCTGGATCTTGAAAATCCAGATTCCGAGCAACTCAATGCCATCTTTCGGGCCGCGCATTCGATCAAGGGCAGTGCGGGTACTTTCGGCTTTACCGACCTGGCTGAAACGACGCACATCCTGGAAAACCTGCTTGACCGCATTCGGAAGCAGGAACTCGCGTTGCGCGCCGATATGGTCGATGCCTTCCTGCAATGCGGGGATCAATTGCGCGAGATGCTCGAAGCGCACCAAGGCAGAGGGGAGACCGATCCCAAGGCGGTTGAAGAAATTTGTGCCCGTCTGCGTCAATTGTCATCCGATGAAGCGCCGTCACCCGCCAATATCGCAGAGACTCAGCCAAAGTCTGGCCCTGTCGTTGTGCCGGTAGAAAATGCCGTTGATTCAGCGTCGACCGCAGGACTCGAAGGCAAGCACGTTTTCGATATCCAGTTCGTTCCGACAGAAATTTCTGCCCGCGGCGAAGGCGTCGCCAATTTGCTTGATGAGTTGCGTGGTTACGGAGAGCTGGAAGTCTTGGTCCGTCCGGAGGCTGCCGCAAACAACGCAGGCTTTTGGCAACTTCGCCTGACCACCCAATCTGCGCAGGACGATTTTGCCGATCAGATCGACTTCATTGCGGATAACGGTGCCTGGCGTGTTACTGAAGACAAGTCAGTCGCTGATAACGGGACTTCGGCCTTTGGTTTCTTCGATGATTCTCCCGGGGTGCCGGATGACGATCGGGGTTATGGTTTCTTTGAGGCGCCTGAGCAAGCGGACGGATCCTCTTTCCCGGAAGCTGCGGTCGACGATGCTTCCTATGGCTTTTTTGAACCGCTGCCGGTGCAGTCTCCTGCGCCAGTAGCGAGCGGCGTTGAGGAGGGGGGCGGCTACGGTTTTTTTGAACCGATCGCACCAGTCCCATCCGCCGTCGTTAATGCCACCCCTGTTGCCGAGCAGGGTGATGGATTCGGTTTTTTTGAACCGCTTGTTGCGCCGGTCCCTGAACCCTCAGCCGATACTCCCGCGCTTGAGCCGGCCAGTGTGGCATTGGTTGCATCCAAGCCTGTTGCTGAAGCACCCGCCCGCGTAGTGCGTACTGGTGGTGGTGCTCAGGCGGCTTCCGACTCATCGATTCGTGTCAGTATCGAAAAAGTTGATCAACTGATCAATCTGGTTGGCGAACTGGTGATTACCCAGGCAATGTTGCTCCAGACCTCGACCCAGATGCAGGAAAGTGCACCTGAGCGCCTGATCAACGGCTTGGCCCAGCTGGAGCGTAATACGCGTGATTTGCAAGAGTCCGTGATGTCCATCCGGATGATGCCGATTTCCTTTGTCTTCTCGCGCTTTCCTCGCGTTGTGCGTGACTTGTCAGGCAAGCTGGGCAAGCAGGTCGAGTTGAAAACTTCCGGTGAAACAACTGAGCTCGACAAGAGCCTGATCGAACGGATTACCGATCCGCTGACCCACTTGATCCGGAACAGCCTTGATCATGGCATCGAGTCGCCGGAAAAGCGCGTCGCCGCAGGCAAGAGTCCGGTTGGGACCATTACGCTCCGGGCCTATCATCAGGGTGGCAACATCGTTATCGAGGTTGGCGACGATGGTGCCGGGTTGCCGCGAAACAAGATTCTCGCCAAGGCGCGTGAAAAAGGGCTGCAGGTTTCCGATCAGATGACGGATGCTGAAGTGTTCAACCTGATTTTTGAGGCTGGATTTTCCACCGCAGATCAGGTCACTGATGTTTCCGGACGTGGGGTTGGCATGGATGTGGTCCGTCGCAATATCCAGGCGATGGGCGGTCGGGTCGAAATCGAGTCGATGCTCGGGGTCGGCACGCGAATGACGGTACGTTTGCCGCTGACGCTGGCCATTCTCGACGGAATGTCCGTGGCAGTCGGCGACCAGACTTATATCTTGCCGCTCTCCTACGTGGTCGAATCCTTGCAGCCGCAACAGGGCGATATTAAAACCCTGTCGAATCAGGCGCGCGTCATTCAGGTTCGTGGCGAATATTTGCCAGTGGTCGTTTTGCACGAAGTCTTCAACATCAAGTCAGGCTGGAGCGATTTCACGCAGGGCATCATGGTCGTGCTCGATGCTGATGGGACAAAAGCGGCGCTTTTTGTCGATGCGCTGGTGGGGCAGCATCAGGTAGTCATCAAGAGTCTCGAGGCGAATTACCGGCGTGTCGCTGGCGTGTCCGGCGCAACCATCATGGGAGATGGCCATGTGGCGCTGATCCTTGATGTCTCGGCAATTGCCGGTATGGCTAAATCGAATATGCAGAAAGCCGGCTGACGGCTGAACCAAGGAGCAACGTATGGAAGCGAAGACACATGGTGGCGTGACGGTGGCAGAAGATGACCTGATTGCCAGTGAGTTTCTGACCTTTACGCTGGGCAGCGAGGAGTATGCAATCGATATTCTCAAGGTGCAGGAAATTCGGGGCTATGAACCGCCGACCTTGATTGCCAATTCGCCCCCCTTCATCAAGGGTGTGATTAATCTGCGCGGCATTATCGTTCCCATTGTTGACCTGAGAATCAAATTCAACCTGGGCAAGATCGAATACACCCCTTTCACCGTCGTGATCATCCTGAATGTGGCCGGGCGAGTGATTGGTGTCGTGGTCGACAGTGTTTCTGATGTCATTTCGCTGACGTCAAGCCAGATCAGGCCGGCGCCTGACTTTTCCGGCAGTTTTGATACCAAGTACATTCTCGGGCTTGCTTCGCAGGATTCCCGCATGATGATCGTGACCGATATTGAACGTCTCATGACCAGTGCCGACATGGAACTGATCGATAGCGCTGCCGCCTGATACTGGCTGCCAAGGAGCAATGATGTTGAGAAATATGCGAATAGGTACTCGTTTGTTCTGGCAGGCGCTCAGTATGGCCTTATGGTTTTCCGTACTGGTCGGACTGGCGCTGTTCTACATGCGTGATCTGAATCGTGCCACCGAGTCCGTTTATGTCGAAAAACTGGAGCCCGGTGCGATCGTCCTGCGTATCCAGACCCTGATGGCCGAAAACAACCAGCAGATTGTCTCTGCCTTGTTGCATGACCCGGCGGGCAAGCTTGCCGTCAAGCACGATCATCCGATTACCATGCACACGGATCAGGTGGCTAAAAACCGTGACCAGATCACTGCGCTCTGGTCGCAATTCAAGGCCCGGCAACTGAACGAGCAGGAGCAGGCACTAGCCGCTGAATATGAGTCGGCGCGTGCTGTTTTTGTCAAAGAGGGCTTGCTGGAGGCTGCAAAATCCTTGCATGCAGGGGATTTTGACCAAGCAGCGGATATTTATGTCAAAACCACTCGTCCCGCGTATGTGAAGGCAAGCCAGGCGGCCGAGGCGCTGCGGGTTTACTACAGCGAGTCGGGGCGTCAGCTTTTCGTTGAGGCGCAGCAGACATACGAGTCGACTTCGCGTTTGCTCATCCTTCTGGCGCTGGCGGTTACCGCTTTGATTGCCGTTTTTTCCTACGTTTTTACCCGCAGTATCACGCTGCCGTTGGCCGGTGCTCTGGGGGTGGCTGATGCCGTGGCTTCGCTGCAGTTGGATAACCAGATCGATACTTCGGGCAAGGATCAGGTTTCGGATGTCATGCACGCACTCGAGAAAATGCAGGCGCAACTGAAGGCTCGCATTGAAAGCGATCGCCTTGCTGCAGATGAAACCTTGCGGATCAAGGTGGCGCTGGACGTGACGTCGAATAGCGTGATGGTGGCTGATCCGGATGGCCGGATCATTTACTGCAATGCAGCCGTGCTCGAAATGATGCGTCTGGCCGAAAGCGATTTGCGTAAGGAATTGCCCAACTTCCGGGCGGATGCAATCCTGGGATCCAACTTCGATATCTACCATAAGCAACCCAGTCATCAGCGGAACTTGCTGGCCGGGCTGAAAGGTACGTATCGTGCGGAAATCCATGTCGGAGGGCGGTATTTCAGCCTGGTTGCTTGTCCGATCATGAATGAGCGTGCCGAGCGTCTCGGTACGGTTGTCGAATGGCGCGACCGTACGGCTGAGGTGGAAATCGAGAGTGAAGTGTCGAGCATTATTGCCGATGCGGTTGCGGGCGATTTCAGCAAGCGTCTGAATGCAGAAAAGATGACCGGCTTTTTCAAGCAGATCTCGGAAGGCATCAATGATCTGCTGGCGGCAAACTCCCGCGCATTGGGTGACGTGGGTGCCATGCTGACCCGCATGTCGCACGGCGATCTGACCCAGAAAATTGATACCGACTACCGCGGCATGCTTGGGAAGCTCAAGGATGATGCCAATGCTACGGTCGACAATCTTCAGGAGATCATTTTCTCCATCAAGGATGCTTCGGAAGCCATTAATACCGCCGCTCAGGAAATCGCCTCCGGCAATCAGGATCTTTCCAGCCGGACGGAAGAACAGGCCAGCAGTCTTGAGGAAACGGCTTCCAGCATGGAGCAGTTGACCGGGACCGTCCGCCAGAACTCCGACAATTCGCGCCAGGCCAACGAGTTGGCGAATAGCGCCCAGCAGATTGCGGTGAAGGGCGGTGAAATGGTTGGCCAGGTCGTCCAGACCATGGGGGCGATTCATCACTCAAGCAGCAAGATCGCCGACATTATCGGGGTGATCGACGGGATTGCCTTCCAGACCAACATCCTGGCTTTGAATGCAGCGGTCGAGGCGGCGCGTGCCGGCGAGCAGGGGCGTGGTTTTGCCGTCGTGGCAACCGAGGTGCGCAATCTGGCGCAGCGCAGTGCTGCCGCCGCCAAGGAGATCAAGGGGCTGATTGCCGACTCGGTTGAAAAGGTTGAAACAGGGAACCGGCTTGTCGATCAGGCCGGCCGCACGATGGAAGAGGTGGTGGCCAGTATCAAGCGCGTTGCCAACATCATGGCCGATATTTCGGAGGCCAGCCGGGAGCAAAGTTCAGGTATCGATCAGGTCGGGCTGGCGGTGAGCCAGATGGATGAAATGACGCAGCAGAATGCCGCACTTGTCGAACAGGCTGCGGCTGCCGCTGAAAGTCTCGAGGAACAGGCGCGCAATCTGATGAGCTCGGTGTCCGTCTTCGCTCTGACCGGACATCGCCAGGCTGCTGCCCCCGTTGTTCCTGAGGTTCGGCGTGCGCCGCCGGCGGCAACTCGCCCGGCTTTGTCACACAAGAACCCCGTGCGCTTGCAGCAAACGGCCCAGAAAGCACCCGCCCATCAGGTGTCGCAGGGTGGTGGGGCCGATGAATGGGCTGAGTTTTGATCCGAGAGAAGAGTGACGAGGAGAAAAAATGAGAACAAATCTGCCGGTAACCGATAAGGAAGTCATCCTTCGCCCTGATACCCTGATCGTTTCAAAAACCGATCTGAAGGGGCGGATTACCTATATCAACCGTGACTTTCTCGAGATCAGTGGCTTTACAGAAGCTGAGTTGATCGGTGAACCTCATAATCTTGTGCGTCACCCCGATATGCCCGTCGAAGCGTTTCATGATCTCTGGGGTACGCTGAAGCAGAACCGCCCCTGGACAGGCTACGTCAAGAATCGCTGCAAAAATGGTGATTACTATTGGGTGGAGGCCAATGCCACACCCATCTGGGAAAATGGACAGGTAACCGGTTACATGTCGGTCCGGCGCAAGGCCGAGCCTGCGGTCATTCAGCAGGTTGATGCCATTTATCGCCAGTTCCGTGAAAAGCGCCAGGGAAGCCAGCGTATCGTGCGTGGCGCTGTCATCTCCGGTGGCGAAGGCATTGGTGCTTCGCTCCGTGACATGCCCGTCTCGACCAAGCTTAATCTGGCCGGCCTTGTGATGGTCGCCGCACTGCTTGTCCTTGGATTTGCCGGTGGGCAAATCGGTGTTGCCGCGCCGATTATCGCCGTCGTTGCCGCGGTTCTCGGTTTTGGGATACTGAACTCTGTGGCCGGCGGGTTGGTCCAGCCGCTGCAGTTGGTGACCGATACCTTCCGTAAGATTGCCGCAGGCGAGTATTACAACAAATTCAATTTCAATCGGAATGATGAAATCGGCAAAGTGCTACAGGCCATGCAGTCAATGCAGATCAAGCTTGGGTGTGATGTTGCCGAGGCCAATCGTGTCAGTGAAGAAAATCTTCGTATCAAGATTGGCCTGGATAACGTGGCAACCAACGTGATGATTGCGGATGATGGCTTGAACATCATCTACATGAACCGTGCGGTACATGAAATGTTCGCCGTGGCCGAGAATGATATTCGCAAGGATTTGCCGCAATTTTCGCAGTCAACGCTGATGGGCAGCAACATCGATATTTTCCACAAGAACCCGGCCCACCAGCGCGGAATGCTGGATAAGCTGAGTGGTACTCATCGGGCATCAATCAAGCTGGGGGGGCGGACTTTCTCGCTGGCTGTGACGCCGGTGATCAACGAGCGTAACCAGCGTCTTGGCTATGCCGTCGAGTGGGTCGACCGGACGGCTGAGGTGGCAGTCGAGGATGAAGTTGCCGATATCGTCAGTGGTGCTTCGCGGGGCGATTTCAGTCGTCGTGTCGCGGTCGACGGCAAGAATGGTTTCTTTTTGCGCCTGGCCAATGATTTGAACCGCTTGGTCGAAACCAGCCAGAACGGCTTGGAGGATGTGGTTCGCGTTCTTTCCGCCATGGCCGAAGGCGATTTGACGAAAACAATTGCAGCAGATTACGAAGGGACTTTCGGGCAGCTCAAGGATGATGCCAATCTGACGGTGAGTCGTCTGCGGGAGATCGTTGAGCAGATCATGCAGGCAACGGATGCGATCAATACGGCCGCCAAGGAAATTGCCAGCGGCAATCAGGATCTTTCCAGCCGGACAGAAGAGCAGGCCAGCAGTTTGGAAGAAACCGCATCGAGCATGGAGCAGATCACCAGCACGGTGAAGCAGAATGCGGATAATTCGCGGCAGGCCAATGAACTGGCCAGCAATGCACAGCAGGTTGCGGTCAAGGGCGGTGAGGTCGTTAGCCAGGTAGTGCAAACGATGAGTGCCATCCACCAGTCTAGCCACAAAATTGCCGATATCATTGGCGTGATTGATGGCATTGCCTTCCAGACCAATATCCTGGCCTTGAATGCGGCCGTCGAGGCGGCGCGTGCCGGTGAGCAAGGGCGTGGCTTTGCCGTCGTGGCGACAGAGGTTCGTAACCTGGCTCAGCGCAGTGCGGCTGCAGCCAAGGAAATCAAGGGACTGATCTCCGATTCAGTCGAAAAGGTTCAAACTGGCAACAAGCTGGTTGATCAGGCCGGGCGCACAATGGAAGAGGTTGTCTCAAGCATCAAGCGTGTTGCCAAGATCATGGCCGATATTTCGGATGCCAGCCGTGAGCAAAGTTCCGGGATCGAGCAGGTCAGTCTGGCTGTCAGCCAGATGGATGAGGTTACGCAACAAAATGCGGCTTTGGTTGAAGAGGCGGCTGCCGCAGCAGAAAGCCTGGAAGAGCAGGCGAATAGCCTGTCGCAGGCCGTTTCTGTGTTCCGTTTGACAGAGGGCGCCAAGGTGGTTCGACGCGAAGAGGCGCCCACTCAGCGTGCGTCGCGTCCCCAACTGGCTCCAAACGAGCGTCTCGGTGGCAAGAAACCGACGGCACTGCCTGCAACGCTGGATGATGAATGGGAAGAGTTTTAGTCATGGTCGATCTGAGAAAACCATTACCTCCGCTTGCCAAGCCCGAGCTCTCGTCAGCCAAGGTACTGGGCAGCAGGGAGCAGGGGCTGCGCGAGTTCAGTTTTTCCGCGGCAGATTTCGAGCGTGTCCGGAAACTTATTTATCAACATGCCGGCATCTCGTTGTCGCCAGTCAAACAGGACATGGTTTATTCGCGGCTTGCCCGCCGCCTTCGCGCAACAGGCAAGCCGAGCTTCGCCGAGTATCTTGATGCGTTGGAGAAAAACGGGGGCGACGAATGGGAGCGCTTCGTCAATTCACTGACGACCAATTTGACCTCCTTCTTCCGTGAGCCGCATCATTTTCCGATTTTTGCCGAACATCTGCAGAAGCTCGGTACCAAGCGCCCGATCAAAGTTTGGTGTTCTGCTGCGTCGACCGGGGAAGAGCCCTACTCAATCGCCATGACGGTTGCCGAGACTTTCGGGGCCAATGCCTCGCACGTCTCGATCATTGCGTCGGATCTCGATACCAATGTACTTGCTACGGCTCAGAAAGGGATCTATCCCCTTGATCGCGTTGATAAAATCTCCCCCGAGCGACTGCGAAAATTCTTTCTTCGCGGAACTGGCAGCCAGGAGGGAAGCGTTGCCGTTCGTCCCGAATTGAAGCGGATGATCGAGTTTCAGCGTGTCAATCTGCTGGAGCCGAACTGGCCTGTACGAGGGCCGCTGGACATCATTTTCTGCCGGAATGTGATGATCTACTTCGATAAGCCGACCCAATACAAAATTCTGGCGCGCTTCGCTCCGATGATGCAGCCGGATGGATTGATGTTTGCAGGTCACTCGGAAAGTTTTTTGCATGCGGCTGATTTGTTCAAGTCGCTCGGAAAAACCGTCTACGCCCTGGCGAAGCCGAAGTAGATCGAGGGATAAAAGTGCAGCACGCTTATGATGAACATCTAGCAACCAACCGCTATTACGACCGGAATTTTCAGGCGGATGCTGCGAAAATTCTGCCCGGTGAATATTTCGTTTCTGCTACGGGTATTTTGCTCGTGACCGTATTGGGTTCTTGCGTTGCCGCTTGCATCCGGGATACGGATTCTGGCGTGGGCGGAATGAATCACTTCATGCTGCCGGATGACGGCGGCCGCGATACGGTTGGCGCATCGGCACGCTACGGGACCTATGCCATGGAGGTTCTGATCAACCATCTGCTCAAGATGGGGGCCCGGCGGAATCGTCTCGAAGCCAAGGTTTTCGGCGGGGGGGCTGTCTTGGCCAGTTTGGCCAGCAGCAATGTGGGGGCCAAGAATGCCGAGTTTGTTCTTGAATATTTGAAAACAGAAAAAATCCCTGTTGTGGCAAAGGATTTGCTGGATTCGTACCCGCGGAAAGTCTACTATTTTCCAAAAACTGGCAAAGTTCTCGTCAAGAAATTGCATCGCGTACATAACGAAACCCTGTTTAGCCGAGAGCGTGACTACAAGGATCGCCTCTCTGTTTCGAAGGTTGAGGGCGATGTCGAGTTGTTTATTTGAGATGCCAAGCTTTGTTCATGACTATTGACTATATTTTGCTGGATTCATGCCGATGAAGACTCGGGTTTTGGTGGTTGATGACTCTGCCCTGATGCGGGGGCTGTTAACAGAAATGATCAATTCAGCACCGGACATGCAGGTTGTCGGTGCTGCTCCCGATGCACCGTCGGCACGGGAGATGATCAAGGTCCTCAATCCCGACGTGCTGACGCTGGATGTCCAGATGCCCAAGATGGACGGGCTTGAGTTTCTTGAGCGGTTGATGCGTTTGCGGCCGATGCCGGTTGTCATGGTTTCTGCGTATACCGAAGCCGGGTCAAATTCAACCCTGAAGGCACTCGAACTTGGGGCCGTTGATTTTATTGGTAAACCACGTGCGGACGGTATGAAAAGTATGGAGGATTATGCCGAGGAACTCGTCGACAAGATTCGGGCGGCCAAAGGTGCTCGCCTGCGTCGCCAGAGTATTCCGCGCCCGCCTTTGACTGCTACGGCGCTGCCCGCAGCATCGCCCGCGCCGCTGGCTCGTGTTGCGGCAAGTGGCAAAATCATCTTTGTCGGGGCGTCGACCGGCGGCACGGAGGCGCTCAAGGAGTTTCTCATGGGAATTCCTGCCGATTGTCCTCCCATTCTGATTGTCCAGCATATGCCGGAGGCATTTACGGCTTCATTCGCTCGTCGCCTGGATGGTTTGTGCGCACCGCGCATACTTGAGTCGCAAGGGAACGAGAAAGTTGAAGGGGGCACGGTCTACATTGCTCCGGGGCATTCTCATCTGCAGATTCGCCGGTCTGCATCGGGTTACGTTACTGAGTTGCAGGCGACGCCTCCGGTCAATCGACACAGGCCATCTGTTGATGTCTTGTTCGATTCCGCTGCCAGCCTGGTTGGGCGGCAGGCGGTCGGCGTGATTTTGACGGGAATGGGCAAGGACGGTGCTCAAGGATTGTTGCGCATGCGCCAGGCTGGGGCCAGGACCTTTGGGCAGGATGAAGCCAGTTGTGTGGTTTATGGCATGCCGCGAGAGGCATTCGTGGTCGGTGCGGTTGAGGAGCAATGCAGCCTTGATGACATGGCTAAACGTGTGCTGCAGGCCGTTTCGCGCTAATCTGATTGTCGTGTTTGCCGTCTATGGCTAAAGTATTAAACTGAGTGTCGTTAAATTTCTATCCAGACAGGAAGTCACATGCAAGCAAACGTTAGCAAGGAAGGTAGCAAGGCCATCCTGAAATTAACTGGTCGATTTGATTTTAATACGCACCGTGAATTTCGCGGAGCCTATGAACCTTTGGTGGCGGATGCTGCAGTTCGTTCTGTGACGGTTGATTTTTCAGGCGTGGACTATCTGGATAGTTCTGCTCTTGGCATGTTGCTGATGCTGCGCGACAAACTGGGTGGTGCAAATAAAGAGGTTGCCTTGATCGGCGTGCGCGGGAATGTAAAACAGGTTCTCGATATTGCTAATTTTGGTAAATTGTTCCATATTTCCTAAAGTATCGCTTTGTTGGGCCGATGAGGTAGGATGCGTCGATACGATCTCCCTGTGGAGAGTGTCGCCAAATGGTCCAGGCTGGCAGTGAGGTGACTGGGTTGCCTCGGTACAATAGCTGGACCAAGAAGTAGAACGCACGACGTGCGAGGGGATAGAAATGTCAGAGTTGCTTAAGAATATTGACGCTAGAACAAAGCTTGCGGGGACAAACAAGCTTGAAATCCTCCTTTTTTTCCTCGGTGTCGATCAACGAACCGGGCGTCGGGAAACTTACGGGATCAATGTATTCAAAGTCCGGGAGGTGATGCGTACGCCGCTGATCACCGCCGCTCCGGAAATGCCGTCTTCCGTTGAGGGGATGGTTAGTTTGCGCGGTGTACTGGTCCCGGTCATCGACCTTGCCAAGTACTCGGGAATTTCCGCCGATACGCCGCGTGAAATCATGATCGTGACTGAATATAACGGCCACACGCAAGGCTTCCTTGTCGAAGGGGTCGACACCATTCTTCGTCTCGACTGGAGCAAGATGCGTGTGCCTCCCGAGATGCTGATGGCACAAACGGGCGGCTTGGTAACAGCCGTGACCGAGCTTGATGACAACCGTCTGGTCATGATGATGGATGTGGAAAAGGTGCTGTCGGAAACGACGAGCATCGATAATGAAATCATGTTCCGTGGCGTCGTCGCCCTCGATCGTCCTGATTGCACGGTCTTTTACTGCGACGATTCCAGTGTGGCACGCAAGCAGATTGAACGAACCTTGTCGGCCATGGGCGTCAAGGGTATCAGTGCCGTCAATGGCCGCCAGATGTGGGAAGAGATGGACAAGGTAGCAAAGTACGCCCAGTCTGTAGGCAAGCCCGTCTCATCGATCATCAATCTGGTGCTGACCGATATCGAAATGCCGGAAATGGATGGCTATATCCTGACTAAGAAAATCAAGTCAGATCCTCGTTTCAATGGCGTTGCCGTAGTGATGCATTCGTCTCTCTCCGGGATGTCAAACCAGAAATTGGGTTTGTCGGTCGGTGTTGATGAATATGTTCCAAAATTCGAGCCTCAGCGTTTGTCGGAAACGTTGGCGCGTCGCCTGACTGGCCTTACCTCGCCGGTCAAGGCAGGCTGAGCGATAGCGGGAGTTGACCATGGATCTCGTTGAAAATAAAAATCTGCTCGACAGCGTCGATGCGCGCACTCGTCTTGCTGGCTCCAACAAAATGGAGATACTGCTTTTTTCTCTCGGAACGCGAGAGATATTCGGTATCAACGTTTTCAAGGTGCGCGAAGTCGGTCGCACCCCCAGGATTACCAAAACACCGAATATGCCGCGAGGCGTGGAGGGTCTGATTTCTCTTCGCGGCAACGTGATCCCTGTTCTTTCTCTTGCACCGTTCATGCAACTGGATGGCGTGCCGCCAGGTCTTGGCAAGACCATGATGGTTGCCGAGTATTCCAAGCGAACTTTGGGATTTCTGGTGCACGAAGTTGACCGGATCATTCGGGTCGACTGGGAGCGGGTCAAGGCGCCGGAAAGCGTACTGACGGCCAATCAGGGTTTGATTACTGCGGTCATCGAGCTGGATGGAAGCAATCTGGTTTCCATTCTCGACGTCGAACAAATTCTGGCAAATGCTTTTGGCGAAGCGATGATTGTCGATATCACGCCAGCCCGTGTTGATCCGGATACCAGCGTCTTTTTTGTTGATGACTCGGTTGTCGCTCGTCGGAAAATTTCCGAAGTGCTCGACAAGCTCGGGGTTCGGCACAAGCATGCCACCAATGGTCTTGAGGCTTGGACTCGCTTGCAGGGGATTGCAGCGCATGCAAATCAGATCGGTGGCAATATCCGCGATGAAATTCGCTTGATCCTGGTGGATGCAGAAATGCCAGAGATGGACGGTTACGTCCTGACCAAAAATATCAAATCCGATCCCCGTTTTGAGGGAGTACCGGTCGTCATGCATTCTTCCTTGTCATCTGAAGCTAATCGTGCGATGGGGAAATCGGTAGGCGTGGATGCATATGTCGCAAAATTTGATGCCGAGGCGCTTGCTGATACGTTGCGTCCGCTGATTGAACGATAACAAACGATAATTCTGGAGTACTGCATGGCAGCTGATCCGAAAATGAGATTTCTGGTGGTGGATGACTTTTCCACCATGCGTCGAATTGTGCGAAACCTGTTGAAAGAATTGGGTTTTACCAATGTTGATGAAGCAGAAGATGGTGCGATCGCCCTGCAGAAATTGCAGGCTGGCGGGTTCGAGTTTGTGGTTACAGACTGGAATATGCCGAATATGGACGGTTTGACCTTGCTTCAGACAATCCGTGCGACACCTAATCTCAAGCACTTGCCTGTTCTGATGATTACGGCGGAGGCGAAGAAGGAAAATATCATTGCAGCGGCTCAGGCCGGTGCGAGCGGCTACATCGTGAAGCCTTTCACGGCAGGAACTCTCTCGGAAAAATTGAACAAGATTTTCGAGAAAATGGGCCAGGCCTAAGAGGAAATCATGACTGCCACCAACGACTCCAATGATCTGGAAGCTCTTTTTGATTCGATTGCAGCTGATTTCACACCGGCAGCAAAGCCGGCACCGGTAGCAACGTCTCCGGCTGTAAATGACAGTGATGATCTGCAGGCATTGTTTGACAGTGTGGCTGCCGAAGCAGAGCAGGCCGCTCCAGAGACCGCTCCAGCGGTAGACGCGGCTGTCAATGCAGGAGAGGGCTGGACGCAGCAGGAAGCTGTTTTCAATCGCATCGGGCATATGGCGCGAGCACTGCATGACACGCTCGGGATGCTGGGCTACGACAAGCTGATCGAAAAAACCGTATCGGCTCTGCCTGATGCAAAGGACAGATTGGCTTACGTGGCTAATTTGACAGAGCAGGCAGCCTGCCGTGTGCTGAATGCAACCGATATTGCTTGTCCGATTGTTGATGATATCGACAACTCCGCACAGGCACTCGGCGTGCGCTGGGACAAGGCTTTTGCCAATCAACTGGGAACCGACGAGTTCCGCCAGTTGTCGGTGGAAACCCGTGCTTTTCTGAATGAGCAGTTGCCGCAGAAAGCCAAGGCGACGCATGCGCAGCTAACTGAAATCATGATGGCCCAGGATTTTCAGGATCTGACAGGGCAGGTTATCAAGAAGATTGTTGCACTTGCTCAAGAGCTTGAGTCGGGTCTGATGGGGGTGTTGATTGAGGTTTTGCCTGACACCAAGCGTACCGATGAAGTGAATAATCTGATGAACGGTCCGGTAATCAATGCCGATGGCCGTACTGATGTCGTGGTCAACCAGGAACAGGTTGACGATTTGCTGGATAGCCTCGGTTTCTGAGGGGAGGTCGAAGATGAGCGACTTTACGGGAATGGAAGATCTTCTGCAGGATTTCCTGCAGGAGGCTTATGACTTGTTGTCAGATGTGGATAACAAGCTGGTTGATCTTGAGAAAATGCCTGATGACCGGGGTCTGCTCAATGATATTTTCCGAGGGTTTCATACCGTCAAGGGGGGCGCAGGGTTTCTGAATGCGGCTGAACTCGTGACGCTGTGCCACCTGACGGAGAACCTCTTCGATCGCCTGCGCAACGGTGAGCTTGAACTGACGGCCGAATTGATGGACGTCATCATGGCCGCTACCAAGGGTGTTCGCGACATGTTTGGTGAGTTGGGGCAGATGGTCCAGCCGCAGCCAGCCGATGCGTCTGTGATCGCGGCCCTGCAAGGTGCGCTGACGGGTGATGGGCCTGTGTCTCCTGCTGCTGCAGCACCTGCCGTGGCTGCCCCGCCCCCTGTTCAGCAAGCCGTTCCTGGCGAACCGGACTGGGATGCTTTGCATGCTGCAGTGACCGGGCAGGCGCCCGCGTCCTCTTCTACTGAGGTTATTACCAAAGCAGAAGGTGAGGCGAAGGCTGCTGCCGATCAACTGATTGTTACGCCGGTTGTAGAGGCTGCTGTAGCTGCAGTAGCGCCGTCTGCTTTTGGGCGGAGAACAACAGACAAGCCGGGCGGGCAGCCTACTTCTGCGCGTCGGACAGAGGAGCGAGGTCGGGAAAATACGATTCGTGTCGATACGTCACGTCTTGATCAAGTGCTGAATCTTTCGGGCGAAATTGGGCTAACCAAGAATCGATTGACCAGCCTGCGAGCAGATATTCTTGCCGGGAAAAACGACTCGGAGACTCTGCATGCACTGGATCAGGCTGTAAGTCAGCTGGATCTGCTGGTTTCGGATCTGCAGAACTCGGTCATGAAAACCCGGATGCAGCCGATCGGTCGCCTGTTCCAGAAATACCCGCGTATTGCTCGTGATTTGGCCCGGCAATTGGGTAAGGATGTCGAGCTCGTGCTGGCTGGTGAGGAGACCGAGGTCGACAAGACAATGATTGAGGATCTCGCAGATCCTTTGATCCACTTGATCCGCAACGCAGTGGATCATGGTGTTGAAATGCCCGCTGAGCGTCAGGCTGCGGGCAAGCCTGTCAAGAGCTTGGTACGCTTGGAAGCGCGCCAAGAGGGCGATCACATCGTTCTGATCATTGCCGATGATGGCAAGGGAATGAGTGCCGAGCGTATCCGTGCGAAGGCGGTCGAGAAAGGCTTGATTTCCGAGGAAGATGCCAACACGCTGGACGAGCGCCAGAGTTTGAATCTGATTTTCCTGCCTGGTTTCTCGACCAAGTCTCAGATTTCGGATGTCTCCGGGCGAGGCGTCGGGATGGATGTGGTCAAAACCAATATCCAGAAGCTCAACGGGTCGATTGAAATCCGTTCCGAGCCAGGCAAAGGCTCTGTATTCATTATTTCCCTGCCGCTGACCCTGGCAATTCTGCCTGTGCTGCTGGTTTTACTTGGCGATCAGCCATTTGCCCTTCCGCTGTCCCTGGTTCGGGAAATTTTGCCGATCGAGCAAAGTCGCATTCAGGAGGTTGGCGGGAAAGAAACCTTGGTCGTTCGTGGCGAAGTTCTTCCGGTAATCTCTCTGGCTCGTCTGCTGCGTTGGCCGCTTGAGCAGCCGCCGGAGTATGGTGTTTTCATGCAGACGGCTGAGCGCAGCTTCATCCTGGGGGTTGATAGCTTTGCTGGTCGTGATGATGCTGTGATCAAGTCGCTCGAGGATTTCCGTCCCAAGGGCGTGGCGGGGGTGACGACGCTTTCAAATGGCCAGATTGTGCTGATTCTCGATATGAAAGAATTGCTGTCTGATCTGGGACAGGGGAGCGATCTTGTTTCCGGCGCGAAAATGCTCGGCTTCGCCTGATTTTCGTTTGCAGTCAACGGGTTGAGAGGGGGCTTGCCCCCTCTTTTCTTTTTTGAAAGTTAACTCTGTTGTCATGAGCTTGCGAGTGGCACCTAAGAAACAAGCTAAATAAACGCACGTACCCCTTTAATTATTCTAGTTTTTTTCTATAATAGCCGGAACAACTCCCGAAAACGGCTATGGCGGAAGAGAGCGACCTCGATAAAACAGAAGAGCCTACTGGTAGGCGAATCGAGCAGGCCCGCGAGCAGGGTCAGGTCCCTCATTCCCGTGAACTCAGTACTTTTCTTGTTCTGATTGTCGCTGCGGCGGCATTCTGGATGATGGGCGGCTGGTTCATGCAGCGTTCCATGGTGATCGCTAAAAAAGCACTTTCGGTCGAGCCTCGCTTCATGCTTGAGCCCAGCCAGATGTTGCCGCGTCTGGCTGATATTTCCGGTGATGCCTTTTGGGCATTTTCTCCTTTGCTTGGGCTCCTTTTGCTGGCTGCGGTCTTGCCGCCATTCTTTCTTAACGCCTGGGTCTTTGCACCCAAGGCCATCGCACCCGATTTGAACCGTTTGAGCCCAATCACCGGGTTTGGCCGGATGTTTTCCTGGAACAGCCTGATGGAGTTGGGTAAGGCTGTGGTCAAGGCTGGGTTGGTTGGGGGCGTTGCCGTCATGTTGATCTGGAGTGAGCGTGACGAGATATTCGGCTTGCTTGCCCAACCTCTGGATGCAGGCCTGGCTCACGCAGGCAATCTGATTTCGTTCTCGTTCCTGGTTTTTGTGGCGGCGCTAATTGTGGTTGTTGCAGCCGATGTGCCTTTCCAGCTTTGGCAATACTTCGAAAAGCTCAAGATGAGCAAGGAAGAGGTCAAGCAGGAAATGAAGGAAATGATGGGCGATCCTCAGGTCAAGGGACGCATTCGCAGTCTCCAGATGCAGGCTGCAAGAAAGCGGATGATGTCCGCAGTCCCTCAGGCTGATGTGATCGTGACCAATCCGACTCATTATGCGGTGGCGCTGTCTTACAAGGGCGGAATGGGGGCTCCCAAGGTGGTTGCCAAGGGGATGGGGCCGATCGCTCAAAAAATAAAATCCTTGGGGGCGGAGAATGCCGTTCCCATGCTTGAGGCGCCGCCTCTGGCTCGCGCACTCTATAAACATGCCGAGATCGATAGTGAAATCCCCTCCGCCCTGTATAACGCAGTTGCGGAGGTTTTGGCTTATGTTTATCAGCTCGCTGGCTGGCGTCAGATGGGCGGTACTTATCCTGTTCCGCCGCGCAATCTGCCAGTGCCGCCAGAGCTCGTTCCGGAGGCTGCGTAAATGGCCTCCACGACATCAGTCAGCATGCAGGGTATGTTGAGTCGGCTGAATGTGACCCAGCTGGCTGCGCCTATCCTCATTTTGATGATACTGGCGATGATGGTTCTGCCATTGCCGGCGTTTGCTCTGGATGTGCTGTTTACTTTCAATATCGCCATCTCGGTTCTGGTATTGCTTGTCGCGGTCAACACCCAGAAAACCCTCGATTTCTCTGTTTTCCCGACAGTGCTTCTGGTGACTACCCTGTTGCGCTTGTCGTTGAATGTGGCATCGACTCGCGTAGTGATGCTGCATGGTCATTCCGGACCGGATGCTGCAGGCAAGGTTATCGAGGCATTTGGCCATTTTCTGGTCGGCGGGAATTTTGCGGTCGGGATCGTCGTGTTCCTGATTCTTGTGGTCATCAACTTTACGGTGATCACCAAGGGTGCGGGGCGTGTGGCTGAGGTGTCCGCACGTTTCACCCTTGATGCGATGCCGGGCAAGCAGATGGCGATTGATGCCGACCTCAATGCCGGCCTGATTGGTGAAGAGGATGCCCGCAAGCGCCGGACCGATATTGCTCGCGAAGCCGAGTTTTACGGTTCGATGGATGGTGCTTCGAAATTTGTGCGTGGCGATGCTGTCGCAGGTATTGTCATCATGTTGATCAATGTCATCGGGGGCTTGATCGTCGGGGTTGCGCAGCACAATATGGATTTCGCGCTGGCCGCCAAAAACTATACTTTGCTGACTATCGGCGATGGCTTGGTGGCGCAGATACCGGGGCTGATCATTTCGATTGCGGCTGGTATGGTGGTAACTCGTGTATCCGATGATCGGGATATTGGTCAGCAGGTAATGGGGCAGATGTTCCGTAATGCCAAGGCGATCGGCATTACTGCCGCCATTGTCGGTTTCCTGGGGTTGATTCCGGGAATGCCGAATATGGTCTTTTTGATGCTGGCATCGAGTTTGGGCTGGTTTGCCTGGCGGATGCAGAAGACCCAGAAACAAATCGCCGAGACACCGGTACCTGTGGCGCCTGCGCCGGTCCAAGAGTCGACCGATGCCAGCTGGAATGATGTGGCGCCGCTTGATGTGCTGGGCCTGGAAGTCGGCTATCGCCTGATTCCCCTGGTCGACAAGTCGCAAGATGGCGAATTGCTTCGGCGTATTCGCGGGATCCGCAAGAAATTTGCTCAGGAAGTGGGCTTCCTTGTTTCGCCTGTCCATATTCGCGACAACCTTGAGTTGAAGCCTAACGTCTACCGCATCCTGTTGAAGGGGGTTGAGGTCGGGCAGGGCGAGGCGTATGCCGGGCAATACCTGGCAATCAATCCGGGGCGCGTGGCTGGCACGGTCAACGGGACGGTAACCAAGGATCCGGCCTTTGGCTTGCCTGCAGTATGGATTGACTCCAGTCAGCGCGATCAGGCCCAAGCCTATGGCTACACCGTCGTAGATTCGTCGACGGTGGTCGCAACGCACCTGAATCATTTGATCCTGACGCACGCCGCCGAGTTGCTGGGACGTCAGGAAGTGCAGCAACTGATCGACCATCTGACCAAGGAAATACCGAAGCTGGTCGAGGATTTGGTACCCAAGTTGATTCCGCTCGGTACGCTGCAGAAAATTCTGCAGAATTTGCTCGAAGAAGGCGTCCATATCCGCGATATGCGGACAATCATCGAAACCATCGCCGAGCATGCGCTGCGCACGCAGAATGCGGATGATTTGACAACTCAGGTCCGCAGCGCTTTGGGGCGCGCCATTGTCCAGCAGCTTTTCCCCGGTGCCGGTGAAATGCAGGTGATGTCACTTGATCCAACGCTTGAGCGTCTCCTTTCGCAGGCAGTTGCCGGCAACTCGGAAAACACCAGTTTCGAGCCGGGACTGGCCGATACCCTGGTACGCGAGACGGCCTCTGCCGCTCAACGTCAGGAAACACTTGGCTTGCCGGCGGTTCTGCTTGTCCCGCTGAGCCTGCGCGTACTCCTTTCCCGCTTTTTGCGCCGCACCGTTCCTCAGTTGAAGGTGCTGGCACATAACGAAGTTCCAGAAAATCGAATTATCAAGGTGACCTCGATCATCGGAGGTAAGACATGAACGTAAGAAAATTTATCGCGGCTAATGCCAGAGATGCCTTGAAAAAGGTCAAGGAGACGCTCGGTAACGATGCGATTATTCTTTCGAATCGAGGGATTCCCGGGGGAGTTGAGATCATGGCTGTCGCTGCGCGCGATATGGCCATGATTGTGCCAACCCAGGTTGCCGACTCGACGCCGGTCGAACGTCGTCCTGCACCGGCTCCGGCGATGAGCGCCGACGACGATTATCGCGTTGCCTTGACTTCGGCTCGTGCCCAGATCACCAATTTCAGCCAGCCACGCCCTGCCGCTCAGCCTGCTGCGGTCAACCGTCCGCAGGCCCCTGTTTCTTCGGCAACGCGCCATGTCGGGCTGGTCAATGCAGGAATTCCGCGAACCGGGTCGCTGCGCAATCTGGAAACAGCCAAGCCGCAGCCTGCGACAAATGAGCAGCCGCAGCTTAATCAATCACCGCGCATGCCTGAGCCAGCTCCAATGATGGCTGCGCCGCGTCGTGCCGAGGCTGAAATCATTCCTCAGGAAGTCATGGATGAAATCCGCTCGCTGCGCAAAATTGTGGAACAGCATCTGGCCGGCATTGCCTGGGGTGAAACCGCGCGTTCGCAACCGGTAAAAACGGATGTGATGCGGCAAATGCTGGATGCCGGATTCTCTCCGCAGTTTTCGCGCGATATCCTTGCTGATTTGCCGAGCGAAATGAATGAAGTTCAGGCCATGGCCTGGGTCAAGGGTGCGGCAGACCGCTCGTTGATGACGATTGGCGCCGAGGCGGATATCGTTGATCGCGGAGGTGTCTATGCGCTGGTGGGGCCCACCGGTGTGGGCAAAACAACGACAACGGCCAAGCTTGCTGCGCGCTGCGTTCTGCGCCATGGTCCGAGCAAGGTGGCCTTGGTGACAACCGATGGCTACCGGATTGGTGCTCATGAGCAGTTGCGGATTTACGGCCGCATCCTGGGTGTCTCGGTCTACCTCGTCAAGGATGCCGGCGAGCTTCGTCAGACGCTGAAGGAGCTGCAGCACAAGCATATGGTCCTGGTCGATACCATGGGGATGAGCCAGAAGGACAAGCTGGTGCCCGAGCTGACCGATATGCTGGCCGGTTGTGACGTCCAGCGCCTGCTGCTGCTCTCGGCAACCTCGCGCGGCGACACTATGGATGATGTGGTGCACGCTTACGAAGGCGACAAGTTGGCCGGTTGCATCCTGACCAAGATCGATGAGGCTGCCAGCCTGGCAACGCCGCTTGATGTGATCATGCGTCACGGTCTACGTCTTCACTATGTCTCAAATGGCCAGCGCGTCCCAGAAGACCTGCACTTACCAAATCGCGGCTATCTGGTGCATCGAGCATTCAAGGATGTTCCGGAAACTTCGGCCCATAAATACGATGGTGTTGAACCCGCCCTGCTGATGGCCAATGCTTCTCAGGTTGCGGCAGGTGGGCATCGTGGCTGATTTTCGGGTTGATCAGGCGGCCGGTTTGCGCCGGCTGTTTGGCGGTGGCCAACTCCAGGTGGTGACTTTCGTGGCGGGCTGCGAGGGGGTCGGGCGCAGCGTGGCCGTTGCCAACATCGGTGCGGCATTGGCTCGATTGGGCAAGGAAGTGATGATCATCGATGAGCATTCGTCGCGTGATGACATCGCATCGGCTTTCGGCTTGAGTGCACGTTTTGATCTGATCAACGTGGTTCAGAAAGAGCTGCCGCTGCAGCAGGTTCTGCTCCAGCCGATGGTCGGCTTGCGCGTTCTGCCTGCAGCCAAGGCTGCGGCCAAACTGGGCCGCCTGTCGCTTGCCCAGCAGCAGAATCTGCTCGATGCATTGTCCGGCCTTGAGCGCCCAATAGATGTCATTCTGGTCGATGCCAGCATGGCCCATCCGCATGGGTTTTCACCTTTTGGTTTGGCTTCGCAAGAGGCGGTGGTGGTTCTTTCAGGCAATAGCGCATCAATTACCGAGGCCTATTCCCTGATTAAAAAAGTCAGCCATGCGTTTGCGCGCAAGCATTTCAGAATCCTGGTGAACAAGGTGCGCAGCTACCCGGATGCCCGCTCGATTTTCGATAATATCGCGCAGGTGACGGCGCAGCGTGGGATTGCCCAACTTGAGTACGCGGGAGCGATATTGCTTGATGAATCCCTGCGGCAAGCCGCTCAGTTGTGTCGCCCGGTGCTGGTTCAAGCCCCCAATTCGGATGCGGCTTCTGCATTCCGGGATATTGCCGCCGATCTTCTTTATTGGCAGCGTGGTGAGCGCGAGGGGGGCGGGGTCGAACAATTCGTCCAGCAACTGCTACACTTGAGCCAACGCATAACTCCAAACGTACTCCGCGCTTAATGTATACCGCTGCCGGGCAGCCAGATAGAGAACAGCTGGTTCAGCGCTTCGTGCCGCTGGTGAAACGTATCGCCTATCATTTGATGGCCCGTTTGCCAGCAAGTGTTCAATTTGAAGATCTTGTCCAGAACGGCATGCTCGGACTACTCGATGCAATCGACCGTTTCGAAGAAGGCTTCGGCGCCCAGTTTGAGACCTACGCCACCCAGCGGGTACGCGGTGCGATGCTTGATGGGCTGCGTGAAAACGATTGGCTGCCCCGGCAACTTCGTCGTGAATTGCGGCGCATCGAGGCGATGATCAATCAGCTTGAGCATGAGCATGGTCGTGCACCTTCCGAGCGCGAATTGGCTGACGCCCTGGGAATGTCGCTGGCGGATTACCAAAAAACCCTGGGCGATGCTCGCGGCCATCAACTGCTTTATTTCGAAGACTTCACCGGTGAAGGTGATGAAGACTTTCTTGAGCGGCACTTTACCGATAACGATGCCGACCCACTGAGCCTGCTTGAGGAGAAAAGTCTTCAGCAAGCACTTGTTGGTGCGATTGAGCGTTTGCCCGAGCGCGAAAAATTGATGATGGCCTTGTATTACGAGCAAGATCTCAATTTGCGCGAAATTGGCGAAGTGATGGGCGTCACCGAGTCGCGCGTTTGTCAGTTGCATAGCCAGGCGGTGGCACGTTTGCGTAGCCAGATTGTCGGGCAGCTGCCGGCTGTGAAAAAGCAGCGCAAGGAGAAGGTGCGTGGATAAAATCAGCCTGGCTGGACTGGCGATTGGTCTGATTGCAATCGTCGGTGGACAGATTCTTGAAGGGGGGCATGTCAGCTCTCTTGTCCAGCCAACGGCCTTGATGATTGTTCTTGGTGGTACTTTGGGGGCTGTGCTTCTGCAAAGTCCCTATCCCGTCTTTCGGCGTGGCATGCAGATGGTGAGGTGGGTGTGGGTGCCGCCCGTGATTGAGCAGAAGCAGGTGCTTGACCAGGTTCTGGGGTGGAGCCAGATTGCCCGTCGGGAGGGCTTGCTGCAACTCGAAAACCAGATTGCCAGAATCAAGGACCCCTTCACGAAAAAAGGCCTTCAGTTGTTGGTTGATGGCGCAGATCCCGAGCATATCCGTGAGTTGTTGGAGGTTGATATCAACACCTTCGAGGACGAATGGCGGCAATCAGCCAAGATATGGGATTCAGCCGGAGGCTATTCTCCGACGATCGGTATTCTGGGGGCTGTCATGGGGTTGATTCATGTGATGGAGAACCTCTCCGATCCGACCAAGCTGGGCTCCGGTATTGCGGTGGCTTTCGTGGCAACGATTTATGGCGTTGGATTGGCGAATCTTGTCTATTTGCCGATTGCCGGCAAGCTGAAGTACTACATTGCGCGAATGGTTGCTTCCAAGGAGATGTTGATCGATGGCCTGGTGGGTATTGCTGTCGGCGACAATCCCCGCATCATCGAGAGCCGTCTCAAGGGCTACATGCTGTAATGGCTAGAAAGCGCCGTGAAGAGGAGCCAGATAATCATGAGCGCTGGCTCGTCTCGTACGCTGACTTCATAACCCTTTTGTTTGCTTTCTTCGTGGTCATGTACGCGATTTCTTCGGTCAACGAAGGAAAGTACAAGGTTTTGTCGAATTCGCTGACCAATGCCTTCAAAAACTCAACAGCAGAGGTCGGAGGGCAGCCGATTGCCGTTATACAAGGGGCGCCGCCGATTCCCCCGCGCCCGATTCTGAAGCCGGACAAATTGCCCGAGCAAATCAAGGCTGAAGAGAAAAAAGTGCAGCAGCGACAAAAAATGAAAAATGTCGCCAATAATATTATGGAGGCGCTGCAGCCGCTCGTTGCACAAGGCAAGGTTCGTTTGCTTGAAACAAGCCGTGGCGTGACGATCGAGATCAACGACAGTATTCTCTTTCCGGCGGGCCAGTCAAAGTTGCAGCCCGCGTCCAGTTCAGCCATGGGGGCAATTGCACAGGTCCTGGCCAGTACGGATTTTCCGATCACGATCGAGGGGCATACAGACAATGTCCCCATTTCAACGCCACAGTTTCCATCAAACTGGGAGCTCTCGGCCATGCGGGCAACGACTGTCTTGCGTTTGTTTAATGACAGTGGTGTTGGTGCCGAGCGGTTGACGGCAATCGGTTACGGGGAGACCCGGCCATTGGAAACGAATACGACGGTCGAGGGACGGGCGCGTAATCGTCGTGTCAGCATTTTGATCGACTCGAACCGGCCGGAAGAGCCAACTGAAATCAACGGTGCGGAGACTCCGCCACCGAGCAGGCCACCCGGTTGAGCGCGTGGTGAGCGCTCAGGCTGAGTCGACGATTCGGCTGCCCGTATATTGAGATGTTTGTCCGTTGCTGCCGTAGAAAGTGTTTTCTTCAGCACGGCGGGTGAGAATGGCTAATGCTTGCGTGGTTCGTTCCAAATGAATGGCGACGAGTTTCGCATTCAGTTCATTCAGTCGTTTGGCGCTAAGCGCCGATGCCATCAGCGCCGTCCATTGGGCAGCGATTTTTACTTCAGATGGGTGCTGGGCCAGCCAGGCGGCCATCCGTTCTTTTTCCGGCAAGGCCGGATTACCTGAAATCAGCGAGTTGCGCTGAGCTTCAAGTGCATTCAGTTGCTCAATCAGTGCAGATTTTTCAGCATGAATGGCTGGCAGCGATTCTGGCTTGGCCGTGCTTAGTGCGTTCTGTTCATCAGTCAGAAGCGCAACAAAACGCGAAACCAGCAATGTTTCGCGTTCCAGTATCTGGCTGAGAGGCAGCATCAGGCGTTGCGTTGCGAATTGACCAGGTCGCGCGCGGAATCCAGCAGTCTGCCGGCAATTGCTTCAGGATTGATCTTGAAGCGCCCCTGGGCGATTGCATCCTTGATTTCCTGGATTTTGGCAAGGTTGACCGGAGGCTTTTCGCTGGCCTGAAGGGTGCCAGCGAGTGTGCTCAAGCTCACAGCCTCGGTGGACGACGGGGTTTCAGCCGGGGATTTCGGCTGCTGCCGCGTCGGCGGGGGCGTGCTGGTGGTCTTGTAGGAGTTGTCGATTTTCATGGTTGTTCTCGCAATACTTTGGAACTCATATGGCTTAACGGCCATTCAGGTTCAAACTTTAGCCTAAAAAGATATTTCTACACTGCCATCACTGCGTGCAGTGCCGCTCACGGTTTGTCCTGAATTCATTCGAACCTGAACCAGTTGCCCTTCTGCTGCATTGTTGATGGCTTTTCCCTCGCCGCTGACGGCAAATCCAGCCCCTTTTGAGATGACGCGAACCGATTGTCCCTGGCGGATCACCATCGGGGAAATCAATTGATCGCTGCGCAGTAATTGGCCAGCCCCCAGTGAGTTGCGCAGTGTTTTGCCGAGCGCGGCTGCGGGGTCGGAAATAATGCCGGTTGGCAGCGTGGATACATCTCCGGACAGGACATGCAGGTCACCTGCCTGAATTGCCTGGCCGGCGAGAATTGAGCGTGCGGTGGTGACGTAATTGCCGGTGACAAGTATTTCGGCCGGAATCAGGATGTTCCAGGCGTTCGGCGTCAGGCAGCGAATGCCGACACTGGTTTTTCCCATCATTTTGGCGCCGGGCGGTGTGTAGGCTTCAAGCGCCGCGCAGGGAGGCAGACGGCTGGTATCGATTTTGCCAAGCCGAATCGTGACTTTGCCTGGGAGTCCCTTGGTTTGGATCTGAATGTGGCGCTCAGCGGTATCGAGTACCGGATCGATTTCGGCTGCGGCCAGCAGGTTGCAGGCAATAAGCAGGGGCAGCAAAAAAACGTATATGAGGCGCATGCCGCCATTGTGCACGACCTCTTCCCGGCATGGAATAGTAAGGCCGGCAAGAATTGCCGTGCAGTCGCTTGGGAGAGGTGAATTTGCATCTAACTCTATGATTTTAATGCTTGGCACGCTAACTGCTTTAAATCGTGTGATTTTTTGGAGTGGACCATGTCATCAATCGCACAGCACGTATCTGTTCTCAGCCAGGCAATGAATTTGAGATCCCAGCGCCATCAGGTGCTCGCCTCGAATATCGCCAATGCCGATACCCCGCAATACAAAGCGCGTGATTTCGACTTTCAGGGGGTGATGCAAAATGCACTGGCCGGCCGGGCGAGTGCTGGTGGCGTTTCCTTGATGACCACTTCGAGCGGCCACATGCGCGGAGATGGCTCCGGCGGTGCGGCCAATTTGAAATTTCGTGGAGAAACCCAGTCGGCCGTTGATGGAAATACTGTCGATATGGATGTGGAGCGCACTCAGATTGCTGAAAATGCTTTGCAATATCAGGTGCTTACTCAATTGATCAGCGACAAGTTCAAGGGCATGCGCAGTGCCCTCGCTTCAAACCAGGGTTGAGGAGCCATAAATGAGCCTCTTTAATGTTTTTCAAGTGTCGTCCAGTGCCATGACAGCGCAGTCGATGCGTTTGAATACCACAGCGTCCAATTTGGCGAATGCCGACAGTGTCGTGTCGTCCGATGGCAAGCCTTATCGCGCCAAGCAGGTTGTTTTTGAAGCGACGCCCATGGGCAATGCGGGAGAGTCCTCAAAAGGCGTTCGGGTTCGGCAGATTGTTGAAGATGCTTCACCGGCGCGGATGGTTTACGACCCCAAGAATCCTGCGGCAGATGAAAAAGGCTACGTGGCATTTCCAAACGTCAATGTCGTTGAGGAAATGACCAACATGATCTCTGCATCGCGCTCGTACCAGACCAATGTTGAAGTAATGAATACCGCCAAGACCATGATGCTGCGTACTTTGCAGATCGGTCAGGGCTAACCGGGAGAATCGCCATGGCAACCGCCGTCAATAGCTCTACCAGTTCAAACACATCGCTGATTTCCTCGTTGAATGGTTCGTCTACAACGACCAAAACCACGACGGCGGATGAGATGCAGACTCGCTTCCTGAATCTCCTGGTGACCCAGTTGAAGAATCAGGATCCGCTCAATCCGATGGATAACTCGCAGATGACCACTCAGTTGTCGCAGATCAGTACCGTGAGCGGTATCGAGAAGCTCAATGCGACGATGGAGAAATTGCTCGGCAATTATTCCGGATCGCAAACGATGCAAGCGGCAGCAATGATCGGCAAAACGGTATTAACTGCCGGGAATGCGCTGGCGCTGGGGAATTACGGCGCGGTCGGTGGCGTGACGCTGGATGGTGCCGCAGATAAGGTTACCGTTTCGATTACCGACTCGGCTGGCAAAGTGGTTCAGACTCAACAGCTTGGCGCACAGCCGGCCGGAACCATGAATTTCTCCTGGGATGGAAAATCGGATGCGGGTGTCGATCTGCCGAATGGTGATTACAAATTCACCGTCAAGGCAGTTCGTGGTGATGCAGAGGTGAAAACAACGGCTCTCCAGGCTGGCACAGTAAATGCTGTGACTTTGGCCAAGGATGGATTGTCGCTGCAACTGGCCAACAACAAGACGGTGGCTTACAGCGACGTCCAACAAATCATGAATTGATCGGGGTTCATCATGGCATTCCAACAAGGTTTGAGCGGTCTGAACGTTTCCTCCAAGGCGCTTGACGTTATCAGCAACAACATCGCCAATGCGTCGACCGTAGGTTTCAAGGGCGGTCAGGCACAATTTGCCGACGTTTATGCAGCCTCCTTGGGGGTTGGTGGTGGTTCGCAAGTGGGTATCGGGGCATCGCTGCCGGTTGTTCAGCAACAGTTTTCGCAGGGCAATGTTTCCAATTCGAATAACCCGCTTGATATCGCGGTCAACGGTTCCGGCTTCTTCCGTCTGCAAAAAAATGCAGCGGACCAGACGATTACCTACACCCGTAACGGTCAGTTCCATCTTGACGACCAAGGCTTCATCGTCAATGCGCAGAAAAACAATCTGACGGGCTATCCGATCGAGAACAATGTGACCAATCGTGCTGCGCTGATTCCGGTTCAGCTGGATACGACAGGCGTTGTTCCTCGCGCAACTGGTGCTTCCCCGACCAATCCGGGAATCGTGACGCAAATGAACTTCGATGACCGTGACTTGAAGTCGCTGACATCGGGAACGCCAAACAATCTTGCTCCGTGGTCGGCAAACACGTCTTTCCCACCGAATAACCTGAATACCTTCAATTATTCGACGTCTGTCACGGTCTACGACCAAAAAGGCAACGATCACGCACTGTCGATGTATTTCACCCGGGTAGGCAACTCGGATGGTGCGACACCGGCCAAGAACTTGTGGAACGTTCACTACGTACTTGATAACAAGGATATTACCGGACAGATTCAATCTGCGACCCAGGCCGTGACAACGGGTGTGCCCACGCTTGAGTTTGGCGGTGACGGCCAGATCGTGACCACCGGTTTTGTCGGTGGTGCCGGTGTCACCAAGACGGATACGATTACGGCGAGCGGTGGCCCCGAGAATGCCCGGCTCAGCTACAACTCACTGGCCAGCGTGGCTTCGGTGACCGGGCCAGGAGGCGCTCCCGTCTATGTGGCGGGTACCGACTATACATTCAACGCTGGTACCGGTGTGCTGGATACCGGCGGGATTGCGGTTGGTGCCAACCTTGTCGTGACGTACACGACAAGCCCAACGGCCATGGCGACCGATTACAAGTTCAATATCGATGTTGCAGGCCTGGATGCCTACGAGTCACCTGTCGGGAGTGGTGTGTTCCCATTCCGCGGTTTGTTCGACGTGGCAACCCAGCCAACCATTCCGCTCGACTTTGATAACAGTACCCTGTTCGGCAGCGGCTACGATGTCAATAAACTGGTTCAAGACGGTTATCCGTATGGTCGTCTGAGTGGCGTTTCGGTTTCTTCTGACGGCATTCTGCGCGGCAACTACAGCAATGGGCAGACCAAGGATATCGCTCAACTGGTGCTGGTGGACTTCATTTCCCCGACCGGTCTGGCCAGCCTGGGTAATAACCAGTGGGGTGAAACCTCAGCCTCCGGGCAGCCCCTGATCGGCGATCCGGGAACTGGTAATCGCGGCGTCTTGCAGTCCTCGGCCGTTGAAGAGGCGAATGTCGATTTGACGCAGGAGCTGGTCAATCTGATTACGCAACAGCGTAACTATCAGGCCAATGCGCAGTCGATCAAGACCCAGGACCAGGTGCTTCAGACGCTGGTCAACCTTCGCTAATTAATCGACTGAGCCTGAGCCACTGACATGGATCGTCTGATCTACACCGCAATGACCGGCGCCAAGCATGTATTCATGCAACAAGCCGGTACAGCCAATAATCTGGCCAACGCCAGCACTGTCGGCTTCAAGTCGCAGGAGCACCGCTTCCGGGCGGTGCCAGTGATCGGTGAAGGGATGCCGACCCGGGCTTTCGTGGTCGACGCGTCAGTCAGCGATGTTTTCGATGAAGGCCCGCAGATGTTTACCGGGCGCAACCTGGATGTTTCCGTCAAGGGGCGCGGCTGGTTGGCGGTGCAGACGCCGGATGGTGGTGAGGCTTATACCCGGGCGGGTAGCCTGGATGTCGATGTGAACGGTCAGTTGCAAACCAAGGGGGGTCTGGCGGTCGTTGGCGACGGCGGGCCGATCAGCATCCCGCCCGACAACCACATTGAAATCGCGCCGGACGGCACGGTTTCCGTTGTGCCGACGACAGGTCTGCGCAACAACGCCAATGCGATCGGGCGGATCAAGATGGTTAATCCGCCCGAAGAAGATCTGGTGCGTGGTTCGGATGGCCTGTTTCGCCTGAAGAGCGGCGATCCGGCCCCGCTGGATGAACGTGTCAAGCTGACTTCCGGGACGCTTGAAGGCAGTAACGTCAATGTGACGGATGCGATGGTCAATTTGATCAGCCTGTCGCGCCAGTTCGAAATGCAAATCAAGATGCTGCAAACCGCAGATACCAATGCCCAGCGTGCCGACCAGCTGCTGTCGCTGAATTCCTGATAGGACCTGACCCATGATTCGTTCCCTGTGGATTGCCCGTACCGGCCTGGATGCCCAGCAAACCCAGCTCGATGTGATTTCGAACAATCTGGCTAACGTCAGTACCAATGGCTTCAAGCGCGGCAAGGCGGTTTTTGAGGATCTGCTTTACCAGACAATGCGTCAGCCAGGCGCCCAGTCGTCGCAGCAGACGCAACTGCCCACCGGCCTGCAACTGGGAACGGGGGTCCGGCCGGTGTCGACCGCAAGAATCTTCACTCAGGGCAATATTCAGAAAACCGACAGCACGCTGGATATCGCCATCCAGGGGAATGGTTTCCTGCAAATCCAGATGCCGGATGGCAGTACGGCCTATACCCGTGATGGCTCGTTCCAGAAGGATAGTACCGGCCAGATCGTGACCTCAGAAGGCTATCCCTTGCAGCCGGCCATCACGATTCCGGCCGATGCCCTGTCGCTGACGATTGGCACCGATGGTGTGGTCAGCGTGACGCAGCCGGGTAATCCGCAGCCGACGACTCAGATCGGCCAGATTCAGCTGGCGACGTTTATCAATCCGGCCGGCATGCAGAGTGTTGGCCAGAACCTTTTCCTGGAAACCGCTTCGAGCGGGACCCCAACGCCGAATACGCCGGGAACGAACGGCGCCGGTATCGTCAATCAGGGCTATGTTGAAACGTCCAACGTCAATGTGGCCGAAGAGTTGGTGACGATGATCCAGACCCAGCGGGCTTATGAGCTGAACTCCAAGGTCGTGTCGACCTCCGATGCCATGCTCGGCCGGCTGACTCAGCTGTGAGGTGAAATCATGAAACGTTTCCTGTTACTGGTTGTTGCAGCCATGGCCGGATGCACCACGGTTCCGGCAACCAACATTCATCAGCCGATGTCCGCCCGGCCCGCCCCGCGCATGGAGATGGCGAGCGGCAATGGGTCGATCTATCAGGCGGCCGGCAGCCGTCCTCTTTTTGAGGATAGGCGTGCGCGATTCGTCGGCGATACGATCACGATTACGATCACTGAAAGCAATACCGCCTCCAAGACGTCGAATAACAAGCTCGACCGTTCCGGCTCGAACGTCGCCTCCGTTTCGGCTATGGCAGGTTTGCCCGGGCAGTCGGCTCTCGGACTCAACCTGAATACCAAGACGGCCAACGCCTTCGAGGGTAAGGGCGAGGCGGGTAACAAGAATAGTTTCAGCGGCAGCATCACGGTGACCGTCATCGATGTCCTGCCGAACGGGAATTTGCTGGTTTCCGGTGAAAAGCAGGTCGCCGTGGGCGATGAGCAGGAATACGTCCGCCTTTCCGGTGTGGTCAATCCGGCATTCGTCGATGCGGCCAATACGATCAGCTCATCGAAGGTGGCTGATGCCAGAATCGAATACAAGTCGGCCGGGCAGTTGAGCGAAGGCATGATGATGGCCTGGCTTGGTCGTTTCTTCCTGAATGTGATGCCATTCTGATGCGAGGTTGAATCATGGCTTTTATCCAGGCATTAAGCGGCTTGTATGGTGCAGCCACCGGGCTGGATGTCATTGGCAACAACTTGGCCAATGCCAGTACCGTCGGCTATAAAAACTCGCGTGCCGAGTTCTCGGATATTTTCAATTCCTACCTGAAAGCAGGCGTTGGCGGCGGCGCGTTATCACCCGGTGTGGCTCAGCAATTTACCCAGGGCTCACTGGCCTCAACCAATAACGGGCTCGATTTCTCGATCAACGGCAATGGCATGTTTCAGGTTGTTTCCGATACAACCGCGACAGCCAGCGTTGCCTATACCCGTAATGGTGAATTCCATTTTTCCCCGGTGCCAACCGCCGCGGGGACGGCGCCGGCTGAGAAATACATTGTCAATGCCAACGGCAGCTATCTGACCGGTTGGGCGGAAGGCGTTGCCACAACGACGGCGCCGAGTGCCCTGAAGTTGATCGACTCGATTGCCGCCAAGCAAACCACAACCAGCAACCTGCGTTTCAATCTTGATGACCGGGCTAGCGTACCGACCGATCCTGTGTTTTCTCCGAACTCACCGGCTTCATTCAACTGGTCAAGTTCGCAAGAGGTCTTTTCAGGCGTTAACGGGGATACCAAGGCCCATGCGCTGACGCTCTATTTCGTCAAGACCGCCACACCGAATACTTGGGAAGTGCATACCCGGATTGATGGTGCAGTTCCGGCAGAAGAAGCCGGTGGACCGCGGCAACTGGTTTTTTCGCCAAGCGGTTCGCTGCTTTCCGGTGGAAATATCACGAGTAGCGGCCCTGTTACGGCAGAAAGCAAGGCAACGGACCCGGTGACTGGTGCCGTTACGCTGACCAGTTCAACCGTAACCTTGCCGATTTCAATCGATTTTGGCCAGACAACCCTGTTTGCCAGTGGTTTCGATTCCGGTAAATCCCTGCAGGATGGCTACAAGGATGGTTTGCTTGCCGGGACCAGCTTGTCGACCGACGGGACCATCCAGGGGCGTTATTCGAATGGGCAGACGCAAAACATGGGGAAGGTTGCTTTGGCCACCTTCATCAATCCCAATGGCTTGCAGTCGATCGGTAGCAATCTGTGGCGCGAAACGAGTCATTCCGGTGCGGCTAATATCGGCAGCGCAGCACAAGGCGGGCGTGGCGTGACGGCATCGAATTCGCTGGAGCAGGCCAATATCGATACGGCAGCCCAGTTGGTCGATATGATCACCATGCAGCGGAACTACCAGGCCAATGCCCAGACGATCAAAACGCAGGATGACATGCTTAAGACCCTGACCGGCTTGCGTTGATTTATCTGCCAGCCTGCGGGCTGGCACGTTTCTTTCTTAAGTGATGCCATTCAAGAGAAAATCTCGCGGAGGCGCATCATGAACAAGAAAAACGGCAAATGGTTCCGGCAAGCGGCAATGCTCGCCGCCCTGGCTTTGCCCATGGGTATGCAGCCCGCCTTCGCCGAACGAATCAAAGACCTTGCCAGCATTCAGGGGGTCCGCAATAACCAGTTGATCGGTTACGGCATCATCGTCGGCCTGGACAATACCGGCGACCAGACGACCCAGACTCCTTTCACGACGCAAGCCATGGGCAACATGCTGTCCCAGATGGGGGTCAATCTGGCGCCGGAACAGGCTACCAAGCTGCAGCTCAAGAATGTGGCTGCGGTCATGGTCACGGCGGTATTGCCGCCGTTTGCCAAGCCTGGCCAGCCGATCGATGTGACTGTTTCCTCGATCGGCAATGCCAAGAGCCTGCGCGGCGGCACCTTGCTGATGAGCCAGTTGAAAGGTGCTGACGGACAGGTCTATGCCGTGGCACAGGGAAATGTCCTGGTTGGCGGGGTCGGTGCCTCATCGGGCGGTTCGAAAGTTACGGTCAACCACCTTTCAGCCGGCAGAATTCCGGGGGGCGCGACGGTTGAGCGTGCGGTCAGTACGCCGCTGGGCCAAGGTGGATTTGTCTATTTTGAGTTGGCCGGCAGTGATTTCAGTACGGCTCAAAAAGTGGTCGATGCGATCAATAAAAGCATGGGGCCGGGAACGGCTCAGGCGCTCGACGGGCGCCGGGTTGCCGTGCGCGCGCCGGATGATCCGGATGCTCGGGTTTCCTTCTTGGGGCGCATTGAAAATCTCGATATCAAACCCGAAATCGGTATGGCCAAGGTCGTGGTTAATCCCAGAACCGGCTCGGTCGTCATGAATCAGAAAGTCACACTGGATGCCTGTGCTGTGGCGCATGGCAGCCTGTCCGTCGTGGTCGGGGAGCAGCAGCCGGGTGGCGGTGCCGATGTCCAGGTCAAGCAGGATGCCGGCAGCCTGATGAACATCAAGGCCGGGGCTAACCTGGCCGATGTCGTCAAGGCATTGAATGCACTGGGTGCCAATCCGCTCGATCTGCTGGCCATTCTGCAGGCAATGAAAGCTGCCGGTGCCTTGCGTGCCGATCTCGAAATCATCTGATCGATCGATATGGCTGGAAAAATACAGGACTCTCCAAATCGTGCCGCCTTTGATGTGCGCTCGGCTCAGGATTTGCGCAGCCAGTTCCAGAAAGATCCGAAGGAAGGCTTAAAGGCTGCGGCACAGCAGTTCGAGACGCTTTTTCTTCAGATGGTGATGAAGAGCATGCGCGACGCAACGCCGCAGGACGGTTTGCTCAACAGCGATCAGTCTCGCTTCTATACCGGTCTGCTGGATCAACAGATGGCGCAAAACATGGCCGGATCGGGAAAGGGTGTTGGCTTCGCAAAGCTGATCGAACAGCAACTTGGGCGCAATTTGGGCTCGAGCGAGACGCCGGTTGATTTGAGTGCGCCGGCAAATGCTGCCGCTGACAATTTGCCGCTGACGGCATCCGATGGCCGGCATCTTCAGTTCAAGCCGGTTTTGAGTAATTTACCGACCTCGTCGACATACCAGGCGGGGAAGGTTGCAACGCCGTCGGTTCAATCGACCGATGTTCCTGCCACGTCGAGCGAGTTCGTCAATCGCGTCTGGCCGCATGCTGTTGAAGCGTCGCGGTCGACCGGCATTCCGCCGCAATTCCTGGTGGCACATGCCGCGCTTGAAACCGGCTGGGGCAAGAGCGAAGTGCGTCGTGCAGACGGCTCGACGAGTTTCAACCTGTTCGGCATCAAGGCTGGAAAAAGCTGGAATGGCGCGACGGTGGACGCCAAAACGACCGAGTACGTAGATGGTCAGGCCCAGCAGTCGGTCGAGAGATTCCGGGCCTATGGTTCCTACGAAGAGTCGTTTCGTGATTACGCCAGTTTGCTGCGTAACAACCCGCGCTACGGAGCCGTCATTGGCTCACAGGATGGCACGGAGTTTGCTCGTCGTATGCAACAGGCAGGTTATGCCACCGATCCGATGTATGCCGACAAGCTCTCGCGCATCATCAACGGGCCAACGCTCCGGCAAGCGCTCATCGGCTGACAGCCCTGCCAGATCGCTCAACTTTCTGGGTGATCGGTCGATAATAAAGCGGTAAAGGAGCAGGTCATGGCAGGAATTTTCGGTATTGGCGTGTCAGGAGTTCAAGCAGCCCAGATGGGCATGCTGGTCACGCAGCACAACATCACCAATTCCAACACGCCTGGCTACAACCGTCAGTCGATTATTCAGGCTACCTCGCTGCCAGTCGGATTTTCCTCGGGATTTATCGGCAATGGCACACAGGTTTCTACGGTCAGCCGTCAGTACAACTCCTTCCTGACTGATCAGGTTCGTCAATCGAGCACCGAATACAGCTCACTGGAAGCCTATTTCAACCAGGTTCAGGTAGTTGATGATTTGCTGGCTGATGCAAATGCCGGTGTTTCTCCAGCACTGCAGGATTTTTTCAAGGGATTGCAGCAGGTTTCTGCCGCACCCTCATCCTTGCCAGCCCGCCAGTCGATGGTTTCAGCGGCGCAGGCGCTGGTTTCCCGTTTTCAGGGGGCAAATCAGCGGATCTCGGACCTGTTCGGTCAGGTCAATCAGCAAATCACCGATTCGGTGGCGCTGATCAACACGTACGGCAAGCAGATTGCCGCCTTGAACCAGCAAATCACGATTGCTCAGTCGGCGGTTAACCAGCCGGCCAACGACCTGCTGGATCAGCGCGACAACCTGATCAGCGAGCTCAATAAACTGGTCAAGGTCGAGACGATCTCCCTTGGGCAGGGGGGGCTTGAAGTCATGATCGGCAAAGGCCAGGTACTGGTCATGGGAACGCATACCAATGAGTTGTCTGCCGTGCGTTCAAGTGCCGACCCGACCCGGACAACGATTGCCATCGATCTTGGCAATGGCAAGCAGGAACTGCCCGAAAATATTATTGAAGGTGGACAGTTGGGTGGCTTGCTGGCATTCCGCAGCGAAACGCTGGATACCGCCGTTAATTCGCTCGGCAAGGTTGCAGCCTCGCTGGCGCTGACATTCAATGCGCAGCACGCAACCGGGATGGATCTTCTCGGAAACAGCGTCGGTGTGGGCGGTGCCAACGATAGTGGATTCATCGCGAATTTTTTCACCATCCCGAATCCCAAGGTTATCCCTTCCAATCCGGCCGGGCCGCAGGTCAGTGCAACATTCACGCCGCCGAAAATGACATCCGGTACGGATGGTAACTATTTTACGGATATCACCAATAACGACTACCGGCTTGAGTACAACGGAGCCAATTTCACCCTGACACGTTTACAGGATGGCGTTAATTGGTCTGACACGACCCTGGCTGGCTTGAATACTCAAATCAATGACCGGACCGACCCGCGTGGTGCGCAAGGGATTACGCTGGCTGACAATGGGGCAGCTTATTCCGATGGTGATTCTTTCCTGATCGAGCCGACGCGCGAAATGGCCAAGAACATCAAGGTCGATGAGCGGATTGCCAACGATGTCCGCTTGATCGCCGCGGCATTGCCTGTTCGCGCCAGTGTCAGTTTGACCAATCAGGGGACCATGAAGGTCAGCGTTAACCGTGTCACTCAGGATCTGACAGCGACAGCTCCTGGCCCGGCCTATCCGGTCAAGATCGGTATCAGTGCCGATGGCGCTTCCCTGACGCTGGGGGATGCGGGCGGACCTTATGGCGTGACCAATCCCGGCCCATTCCAGGTGACAGCCTATCCGAGCGGCGGAGGGGCTCCGACGACCTATACGCTCGAATATCCCGCCAGTGCAACGCCGCCGCCGACTGCTTCCGGCATGACTTACGAGATCTGGGACGGCAATAGCCGGGTTCAGTTCTCGATCAGCGGTACGGCGCGTCCCGGCGATACGTTTTCGCTGGATATGAACGACAGCAGTACCGGCGGCAAGATCGGTGTTTCGGATAGCGGCAACATGCTGTTGCTCGGCAAACTGCAGACCCAGAATACGTCAGATGGTGCGGCAACCAGTTATCAGGGGGGCTATGCCCAGATGGTGTCTGATATCGGTAACAAGGCTCGTGAAATCGAAGTGACCAAGGACGCTCAAAAAGCGCTGGTCGACCAGGCCGATGCGGCAAGAAGTGCCGAGTCGGGTGTCAATCTCGATGAAGAGGCCGCCAATTTGCTGAAGTTTCAGCAGCTTTATCAGGCATCTGCCCGCTCGATCAGTGTCGGCCAGAAGCTCTTCGACGAATTGTTGTCGATCGCTCGCAACTAACGAGGCAAAACATCATGAGAGTCAGTACCAATCAGATGTATTACGCCGGGACGACCAATATCATTAATGGTCAGTCGGATATCTACAAAACGCAAAACCAGCTGTCTACCGGGCGCAAGATTTTGACACCGCGCGATAATCCGGTTGATTCGACCCTGGCCTTGATGACGACCCAGTCGAAGGAGGTCAATGCCACCTTCCTGAAAAACCAGGGCATGGCCGCCGACCACCTGGGAGATCTCGATACCCAGCTTGGCTTGGCCAGCGATCTCCTGCAGGATGTCCTGTCGCGCAGCATCCAGGGGGGCAATAGCTCCTACAGTCCGACGCAGAAGCAGGCTATTGCCGAAGAGTTGAAACGGCGTCTCGAAAGTCTGGTTGATATTGCCAATGCGCGTGATGGTTCCGGCGATTACATGTTTGCCGGCAACACGACCAATTCGAAGCCTTTCAGTGTCAGCGGCAGTGGCGGCAATTACAGCCTGGGTGGAACGCCGATTGTTTCCTACAGCGGTGACGATGGTCGTCGCCTGTTGCAGGTTGAAGCTTCTCAGGATGTGGCGACGAGCGAGTCCGGGCAAGATGTGTTCATGCGTGTCACGAATGCCAGTGGCGACTTGCTGGGGCGCAGTGTGTTCGATGCCGTCAAAAACATGATCGACACCCTGGATTCGAGCAGCGGTGTCGTACCGGCGCCAAGCTACGACCAGGCGCTGGGTGACCTGCATGCTTCGCTCGATCATATTTCGAAGGCGCGTGCATCGGTCGGTGCGCGGATCAACCAGCTCGATTCACTGACCGAGGCTGGTGGCGACTTGTCAGTCAAATATGAGACGCGCCTGGCTAATCTGGAAGGTCTGGACTATGCGGAAGCGATTTCCCGGTTGAGCCAGCAAAAAATGCAGCTTGAAGCCTCGCAACAGTCATTCGTCAAAACGAGTGGCTTGAGCTTGTTCAATCTCATCTCATGAAGCGCCTGGCTTTTTTGCTGGCGCTGTGCGCCACGCTGACTGCTTGCAGTTCGACGGGAACGGCCGGTAAATCGCTGATTCCTGACAAAGCAATCCAGTTGACCGCGAAAACCTCGATTTCCTTGTCGAATCTGGCCACCGGCTTGGCTGTCGCGGCAGCGATTCATCTTGTGTACGACCCGCTGGCACCCAATTGGGAAATCGAAGAGTCGCGGCTGAATGACGATACTTATCGTTTTTCGCTCAAGATGAAGCGCTACCACACCGGAGGCGCCGGTGAGTCGATCCAGATTCTCAAGCGTCGGGCCAGTCAGCTTCAGTATGAGCAAGGCTATGCCAGTTACCAGATCATGGAGTACAGCGAAGGGATCGATTCGCAAACCATCGGTGCCCGACGTATGGCCGAAGGGACGATCCGGCTGGTTCAGCGCCAGCAGGCTGACTCATTCATGCTCAACGAGCGGAATTAACGCAGGCTGCCCGGTACGGCAAATCCAAGCATGGCGCTCATGGCATATTCGTAGAGTGCCTGAATCGGAACCGCAAGGTAATTCATGCTGATGGCCAGCGCAAAGAATCCGCCAAGCAAAGTCAGCGGGAAGCCCAGTGAAAAGATGTTGAGCTGAGGTGCGGCTCGCGTCAGTACAGCCAGCGCAACGTTGATGATCATCAGGGCAACGATGACGGGCAAGGCGATCAACAGGCCGGCCGAAAAAATCTTGCCGGCAAGTTCTGCCAGATTGAGCCAGCTTCCAGCGCCGAGCGGATTGGGGCTGACGGGGATGACCTGGAAGCTTTGGGCCAGTGTGGCAACAAACACCAGGTGGCCGTTGATTGAAAGAAAAATCAGCAGGCCGATGAGCCCGAGAAATTCGGCAATCACAGGTGTTTGTGACGAGTTGAGTGGGTCGTAAAAGGTGGCAAAGCCCAGGCCCATTTGCGAGGAAATGAACTCGCCGGCCAGGTCGACCGCAGAAAATACAATCCGTGCGGCAAACCCCATCGCGATGCCGATCAGCATTTCCATGAAGAGTATCCAGAGCCCGGCCAACGAGCCGGGGGCGACGTTGGGCATGGCGGGGAGCATGGGGGCCAGTGCAATGGTGATCGCAATGGCGAGGATGAGCCTGGTTCGCCGGGGGATGCCCGCAGTGCTCCAGAGCGGTACGGCGGCAATGAACGAGAGAATCCGGATCAGCGGGTAGGCAAACGCAACAATCCAGGCGTCCAGTTGCGCAGTCGTCAGATTGATCATCTCAGCCGATCAACTGTGGGATGCTCTCGAAGAGGCGCTGGATGTAGTCCATCATATATTGCAGCATCCATGGTCCGACCAGCAGCAGCACGAGGAACATGACGACAAGCTTCGGGACAAATTGCAGCGTCGATTCATTGAGCTGCGTGGCTGCCTGAAAAACGCTGACGATCAGGCCGATGATCAGGGCCGAGAGCAGCATCGGTGCAGACATCAGCAAGGTGACCTCGATCGCCTGCCGGCCAATTTCCATGACGGTGCCCGGTGTCATGAGCCGAAACTCTGCACCAGCGAACCGATCACCAGATGCCAGCCATCGACCAGCACGAATAGCATCAGCTTGAACGGCAGGGCGACCATGACCGGCGACATCATCATCATGCCCATCGACATCAGCAGGCTTGCAACCACCATGTCGATAACGAGAAACGGGATAAAGATGATGAAGCCGATCTGAAAGGCTGTTTTCAGTTCGCTGATTACAAAGGCCGGAATCAGGATGCGCAGCGGCGTGTCTTCCGGTTTTTCGATGCGGGAAATCTTTGCGACACTGGCAAACATCGCCAAGTCTGCTTCACGTGTCTGCTTGAGCATGAAGGTACGCATCGGGACAGCCGCCCGTTCGCCCGCCTGCATGATGTTGATCTTGCTCTCCGAGAGCGGGACGTAGGCTTCGGTGTAAACCCGCTCCAGCGTCGGTGACATGATGAAGAAAGTGAGAAAGAGTGCCAGCCCGACCAGGACCTGATTCGGCGGCGAGGTCTGAGTTCCCATCGCGTGGCGCAAGAGCGACAGAACGATGATGATTCGCGTGAAACTGGTCATCATCAGCACTGCTGCCGGAATGAAGGTCAGCGCTGTCATCAGCAGCAGGGTCTGGATGGTCAGCGAATATGTCGTACCGCCGCCGCCCGATGGCGTGCTGGTGATCGCCGGCAATCCGCCGGCTGTCTGGGCCAGGGCCAGTCCGACAGGCGCCAGCAGGCAAAGGGCAAGTGAAAGGCGTTTAATCATTGATGCGGCGATCGGTAATCGACTTCAGCCAGGTGGCGAAGGGGGCGTCGGCATGTTCTGCCAGATGATCTGCCGCCGGCGCTCCTTTAGGGAGCGAGTGCAGGGTGCGAATTTGTCCGGGAACGATCCCGATCACCAGCCAGGTATCGCCGACCTCAACCAGGACCAGGCGCTCCCGGGGGCCCAGGGCAACGCCGCCGATGACTTTCATGCCGCCCTGGCCGAAAATCTTTCCGCCCGACACCTTGCGTGCCAGCCAGGTGGTGCCGAGCAGCAAGCCAATGATCAGGCATAACGCCAAACCCGCCTGAACATAGCTGCTGGCAGAAACGCCTGGCGCAGGTGTGTCGGTTGCGAGAGCAGGAAAGGAAGCGAGAAGCAGGGTCAGATAGCGCAGCAAAAGGACGGCCCGCAGGTAAGTGAACAGGGCGCTATCTTAAACCGAAATGGGTTTGGCCGAACTGCTGCGGTCGACCGCAGCAAAGGGGCCATTTCAACGATTGAGTTTGCGCATCCGCTCGGAGGGCGTGATGATGTCCGTCAGGCGGATACCGAATTTGTCATTCACGACAACCACTTCACCTTGCGCGATCAGTGTGCCATTGACCAGCACATCCATCGGTTCGCCCGCCATGGCATCCAGCTCGACGACCGAGCCATGAGCCAGTTGCAGCAGGTTCTTGATGGTGATCTTGGTCCGGCCGAGTTCGACGGTAATCTGGACGGGAATGTCCAGAATCATGTCGAGCTCGTTCATCATCCCGCTTGCACCACCACCGCCGCCAAAGGATGGAAAGATGTCGGCCGGCTGGGCTGCCGGGGCATCGGTGATCGCCTGTTCCGCCATGGCAGCAGCCCAGTCGTCTTCGCTGATCTGTTCTTCGGTTGTGTTGTTTTCTGTATTTTCCATGTCCTCGGACATCTCATTCTCCCGTTACCGGTTCCCCGGCGGGTGTATCAGGCAGCGCCGATATGAAACGCTCGACCTTAAGTGCATATTGGCCATTTTGCTGGCCATAGGAACATTCCATCAGCGGGACATTGTCGACCACGGCAGAAATGCGCTCGGCGATATTCAACGGAATGACATCACCGACCTTCAATTTCAAAATCTGGCCGAGTGAAATCTTGGCTGTGCCAAGGCGGGCAACCACTTCAACTTCAGCCCCTTGCAGTTGCTTGCGCAAGGTGCCGATCCAGCGCTTGTCGGTGGATAACTGGTCGCTCTGCATCGTGCTGTACAGCAAGTCACGAATCGGCTCCATCATCGAATAGGGGAAGCAGATGTGCATGTCGGCCGTTGCCCCGCCGAATTCAAGCGTAAACGTGGTTGAAACGACAATTTCAGCCGGTGTTGCGATGTTGGCAAACTGCGAATTCATTTCCGACCGGACGTACTCGAACGTGATGTCGTGTACGGGTTTCCACGATTTGCCGTACTCGGTAAACACCACATTCAGCAGCCCCTGGATGATGCGCTGCTCGGTCGGTGTGAAATCACGCCCTTCGACCCGCGTATGGAAGCGGCCATCACCGCCAAACATGTTGTCGACGACAAGGAACACCAGGTTCGGGTCGAAAACAAACAAGGCAGTACCACGCAAGGGCTTGGCAACGACCAGGTTCAGGTTGGTCGGGACAACCAGGTTCCGGATGAATTCACTGTATTTCTGAACACGGATCGGACCGACCGAAATTTCGGCGTTCCGATGCATGTAATTGAACAAGCCAATGCGCAGGTAGCGGGCAAAACGCTCGTTGATAAGTTCGAGCGTCGGCATGCGCCCACGAACGATACGTTCCTGGGTGCCAAGATTGTACGAGCGTATCCCGCCGCCATCTCCCGCGCCTTCTTCGGGTTCGTCGGTTTCCCCGGTGACGCCCTTCAGTAGGGCATCAACCTCGTCCTGGGAAAGAAAGTCGCCAGCCATGGCTCCTTACTGAATAATGAAAGAAGTGAAAAGGACAGCCTTGGCCGGACCTTCCGGCATGATCAACTCACCCTTCTTGGTCCGAGTGGGCGGCTCGATCGCCGTGTTGACCTCATCCTTCAGTGTTTCGGCCAGCTTTTCCTTGCCTTCCTTGGGCAGCAATTCGGACGCTTTCTTGCTGGAGAGCAAGAGCGTGATGTTGTTGCGAATCTTGGGCATCTGCGCTTTGAGTGCAGGCTCCGAGTGGGCATCGTCCAGTTCGACGGAAAGGATGACCTGCAAGTACTGGTCACCGTTTTCCGGGACAAGATTCACGGTGAACGGCTCAAGATTGACGAAAACCGGAGGCGCTTCCTTGGCGTCCTTCTTCTTCTCTTTTTTCTTCGGCTTGGCAGTCTCTTCGGCCGCTTCCTCGTCGTCTGCGTGATCGCCCTTCTTGAGCAGCATGAATGCAGCGCCACCGCCTGCCAGAACGACAACAAGCACCACGGCAATAATGATAATCAAGAGTTTTTTGCTCTTTTTGGGTGCTTCCGCCCCTTCTTCGGCTGGCTTGGCGTCTTTTGACATCTTGTCCCCTTATCGATTGATCTTGATGGCCGTTCAGGCAAACAGGTCTACCAGACCCCGCCCTCGCTGGATCGGCATGACGCCGACCAATGTATCCGAGCCACTATCGGCCGGAAGTATAGCGTTTTCGCCCGTCGAGCGGTTCCCGTTAGCAAATTGCTGTTGGGTTTCGCGCTGCTGCTGTGGCAATTGTGCGCCAACGCTGGTGTCACCCAATGTGATTCCTGCGCTGGAAAGCATTTCCCGCAGTTGTGGCATGGCTGTTTCGATGGCCTGGCGGACTTCTGCGTGGGCTGACGTGAAAACAGCCGAAGCCTGGTCGCCGTTCAGTGACAAAGAAATCTGCATCGGCCCCAGTTGTGGAGGATTGATGCTGATTTGCGCACTTTGCTGTTCGTTTTTGGCAAGCCAGACGACTTTTTCGCCAAATGCACCGCCCCAGGCAGCGTTCTGGAGCGGCGTTGAAATGCTGTGACTCCGTTCGGCAAAGTGGCTTTCTTGCTGGGCGTGGGTCGATGTCAGTGCACTCAGGGTGCTGGAAAAGCTGTTGCTGGTCGGCTGGGGGGGGCTTTCCACGGCAATATTTGCCGTTTCCGCCGGCTTGAAAATTGTTTCTGCTTTTTCTGTGCTTGCCGAAAGCCAGTCCGGCTTTGTCGAAATGCTCGATTGGCGTATCTCTGTGCCGGGCGGCGTGATGACGGTTTTTTCTACCTGTACGGGCAGCAGTGCGTTTGAGATTGCTACAGCGCTACCTGGGTGGGTGTCGTTGTTTTGGTTTGAATCCAGCAAGCCGGTGTTTGTTGGCGTATTGCCTTTGCGGCTACGCCCTTCGAGCAAGGAAATGGCATCCTTGGTCTCTGTCGTGACAACAGCGACGGTTACTTGTGCCGGAGGCAGCGGCAGGCCGTTCGGGACCATGCCCGACGGGTCGGTGAGCAATAACGGGTCGAGTGCTGCTTGCTCATCCGTTGCTTTTTCTTCTGGTTTGCCTGTCAGTGGGGTCTCTTCGAGAACCGGGGTCTGGGGCAGGATTTGTCCGCTGCTGAGTTGGGCTAGCAAGGCGGCAAAACCGGTGGTCGGCGCCGCATCCTCCGGCTGGGCTGCACTGCTTGCCTGAGAGGCTGCCGTGCTGCTGGCTACGGGGGGAATGCTGGCGCTTGAGGTGATGGTGATGCCCATGACGAATCCTGGCGAGGAACTGAATTGCTCATTAAAAAGCAATTGGCGTGCCGGATTTTTCTAGTCTTGATTGTTCGGGTCTTGTGTTGCGTATTTGCGGGATGAAAACTCGTCCTGGAGTTTTTGGTCCTGCTTGCCTTCCTTGTAGCGTTCACGGGTATCGTGACGCAGGGAAAGGGTGTCGATGGCTTTCAGACGCTTGTTTTCGGATTTCCAGTGCTCTTGCCCGGCGGCCGTGCTGCGTTCTGTCTGTTGAACGGCCAGGCTTTGCTGATTGATGGCATCGTCGATCCGGCTCAGGAAGTCCTGGTAGTTGCGCAAGGCCAGGCGGGTAATGCCTTGGGCGGTTGCATCGCGCAGGCGTTGTGCATACTCGTCGCGGTATTGCTCAAGCATCTGGAGCCGGCTTTTGGCGCTTTGTTCTGCTGCAATCAGCTGGCCGAGTTTGCGCGTCGCTTCATCGGTGCGCGTTTGCATCAACTCGAGCAGGGGTTGAAGAGAAAAAGGCTGGGCCATGGCTTGTTAGAACAGCGTGGCGAGCGCGCCCAGACTATGGGAAAAGTCGGATTGCTCGGTCAACTGCTGCTGAAGGAAGTTTTCCATCTTTGGATAATAGTTGATTGCCTGATCCAGTACAGGGTCGGAGCCCGGAGAATAGGCGCCGACGGAAATCAGGTCGCGCGAACGCTGATAGCGTGCAAACAGAACCTTGAAGCGCCGAATCTGGTCGAGATGTGCCGGTTCGATCAGGTTGACCATGGCCCGGCTGATCGATTGTTCGATATCGATGGCCGGGTAATGCCCGGCATCCGCCAGCGTTCGTGAAAGGACGATGTGGCCATCGAGAATGGCGCGAGCCGAGTCGGCGATGGGGTCTTGCTGGTCATCACCTTCGGCCAGCACCGTGTAGAAGGCGGTGATTGAGCCACCTCCCTCAGGGCCGTTGCCGGCTCGTTCAACGAGTTGTGGCAGGCGGGCAAAAACTGAAGGCGGATAACCTCGCGTCGCGGGGGGTTCGCCAATCGCCAGGGCAATTTCGCGTTGAGCCATGGCGTAGCGAGTCAGCGAATCCATGATCAACAGGACTTGCTTTCCCTGGTCGCGAAAATATTCGGCTACCGTCGTGGCATAGGCAGCACCTTGCAGGCGCATCAGCGGGCCGGTATCGGCCGGCGCGGCAACGACAACGGCTCGGCGCATGCCTTCGTCACCAAGAATCTGCTCGATGAATTCCTTGACCTCGCGGCCCCGCTCGCCAATCAGCCCGACCACAATCACTTCAGCTTCGGTGTAGCGGGCCATCATGCCAAGGAGTACCGATTTGCCGACGCCTGAACCGGCAAAAAGCCCCATCCGCTGACCGCGTCCTACGGTCAACAGTGCATTGATTGCCCGAATTCCGACATCGAGCGGCTGGTGAATGGCCGCGCGGGACATCGGGTTGACGGGTCGGCTTTGTAGCGACCTGGATTCGCGGGCAAGTAACGGACCTTTGTTGTCGAGTGGCCGACCGACCCCGTCGAGTACCCGTCCGAGCAATTCTTCGCCAACCGGCGCCTGTTTGGCCCGGTCGATGGAGCGCCGGTGCAGTGGCGGCTTGCCGCCTACTTGCGGCGGCGTCGAGGGCGTATCGAAGGCGACAACTTTGGCGCCAGGGGCAAGGCCATAGACATCGTCGGAGGGCATCAGATAAAGCTTTTCGCCGGCAAAGCCGACGACTTCGGCTTCGACCGGCGCCCCACCGAGCGGAAATATCTGGCAGGAACTTCCCAGCGGCAATTTCAGTCCGGTGGCTTCCATGACCAGACCGTTGATCCGGGTCAGTCGGCCGACCGGCCAAAGTGGCTGGGCGTTGCTTGCCGCAATCTGGCAGTTTTCAAGGAAGTTTTGCCAGCGCCCGGTGTGGTCGGGCAGTGTACTCATGGTTGCTTCAGCCATTCCGTGGGCTGCGTGCCGATCGCTTCCAGAACACGGCGCCAGCGGGTTTCGATCGTGGCATCAACTTCACTGGTGCCGGCCTTGATCTGGCAGCCACCCGGTGAAATTTCGGGATCTTCGATGATCTGGCTGCCTCCCTGGGTCAGCTGTTCGCCCAGGTGTTTGCGGATATTCGATGCGTCGACCGGGTTGAGGCGCAGGGTGATCTGGGCGTGATGCAAGGGTAGTGTATTGATCGCTTCGCGAATGACCGGAAGCAGGACTTCCGGATTGGCTTTTATCGCGCCGTGCGTCAGTTGTGCCGCCACTTCAAGGGCCAGCGCAAGAATGCTGTCTGCCAGTGTTTGATCCAGTGAACCGAGAGCCGATTCGATGTTGCCGATCAGCGTCTGAATCTGTGTGCTTTCTTCTCGCACAGCTTCCTGGCCGGCCTGCTCGCCGGCTTGCCGCCCTTCTTCGAAGCCGGCTGCGTAGCCCTCGGCCTTGGCTTCTTCGTGAATGAGGGCGATATCGTCAGGGTTGGGGGGCTGAAAAAGCTCCGCCGGCGTTTCGATGACAGGCGCCGGTGCAGCCGCCGGAGCGGCCTGCGTGACGCTTGGTTTCTGGTCGAATGAGCCGATTTGCCAGCGCTGATAGCTGGCCAGTTGTTCTTTTGGAATGATGCCGGACATGGTGACTTAAGCGATCAGACCATTTGCTCGCCACCGGCTCCACCAAGGACGATTTGTCCTTCGTCGGCCAGTCGGCGGACAACCTTGAGGATTTCCTTTTGTTCGGCTTCGACTTCGGAGAGGCGAACCGGACCTTTGGACTCCAGATCTTCGCGCAGCATTTCGGCGGCGCGTTGCGACATGTTCTTGAAAATCTTTTCGCGCAAGTCGGGAGAGGCGCCTTTCAGGGCGAGGATCAGCGAGTCGGACTGGACTTCGCGCAGGATGAGCTGGATCGAGCGATCATCGATGTCCATCAGGTTCTCGAAGACGAACATTTCGTCCAGAATCTTCTGGGCCAGGTCGGGATCGTATTCGCGAATGGCGTCGACCACGGAGGTTTCGTTGGCCGTGCCGATGAAGTTGAGAATTTCGGCGACGGTCCGCACGCCACCCATTGCCGTGCGCTTGACGCTGGCCGAGCCGGACAGGATCCGCATCATGGCCTCGTTCAATTCGCGCAGCGCGGCTGGCTGGATGCCTTCCAGCGTGGCAATACGCAGCACGACGTCGTTGCGCAGGCGCTCGGTGAAGTGGTTGAGAATTTCCGAAGAGTGATCGTGTTCAAGGTGCACCAGAATGGTCGCAATAATCTGCGGGTGCTCGTTCTTGATCAGGTCGGCAACCGTCGGAGCATCCATCCACTTGAGGCCTTCGATACCCGAAGTTTCGCCACTTTGCAGAATGCGAGAAATGAGGTTGGAGGCTTTGTCGTCGCCGAGCGCCTTGGTCAGTACCGAACGGATGTAGCTGTCGGTGTCGACGTGCACGGCCGCGCTGCTTTCGGCGGTTGTCAGAAACTCGTCGAGGACGGCTTCGACCTTGGCGCGCGGGACAGACTTGAGCGAGGCCATGGCATGCCCGAGTTTTTGTACTTCGCGCGGGCCGAGGTGCTTGAGCACTTCGGCCGCATGATCTTCGCCCAGTGCAATCAGCAGCGTGGCACTTTTTTCAAGTCCGTCATCAGCCGGCATTTGCGCCCATCCATTCCTTGATGATGTTGGCTACCGCCTTTGGATCTGCCTGGGCGATATCGCGTGTCTTCTGAACCTTGACGGCGTAGTGGTCGATGGCGACCACGTCTTCGCCATCTTCGCCGGTCACGATGATGTTGCCCAGCGCATCGGTAACCGTTTCGGCTGTCCCTCCGTCCTCTTCCTTGGGCGGCGGGAACATGGTCTTGAGCGATGGCTGGATGATCTTGAGGTAAAGCAGCGCCAGAATGCCACCGATGATCAGGTATTTGAAAATATCCTTGGCGTAGGAAATATTCTCCGGGTCCTTCCAGATCGGCAAGCTATGGTCGGCCGGTTCGGATGCGGTGAAGGGCGCGTTGGCGATCGATAGTGTGTCGCCGCGTTCCTTGCTGAAACCCATGGCCTCACGAACCAGTTCGTTGATTTGTTTCATTTCGGCTTCAGGGATCGCCTTGGTTGTTGGCTTGCCATCCTTGCCGACATCCTTGCGGTGGTTGACGACGACCGCCGTCGACAAACGTCGGATCGCTCCCATGGCTTGCTTGGTGTAACGAACTGTTTTATCGACTTCGTAGTTGATCGTCGAGTTTTTGCTGGTATTGATCGGTTGACCGGCGGCGTTGAGCGGCGCAGTAACCCCCGCTGCATCAACTTGCCCTTGCGGCGGCACCGGCTTGCCCGGTTGCGTCGGGGTCGTGCCGGTTGCCGGTTGGGTCAGTGGCGCGGTGGCAGGCACCGGCGGCTGATTGGTCAGTGCGCCGGGAACGCCGCCGGCAGCCTGGTTGACGCTGGCAGTTTCGTTTTTCTGCTGGCTGCGGATGCTGCTGGTTTCCGGCGTGTTGTTCGGACGGTAGCTTTCAGCCGTTTGCTCTGTCTGTGAAAAGTCGATATCGGCGGCAACCTGGACCTTGTAGTTTTCCGGGCCGAGTACCGGCTTGAGGATTTCCTCGATGCGCTTGATGATGCTGTCTTCAACTTCGCGGATGTATTTGTTTTGTGCCGGGTCGAGCCCGGCTTCGGTCAGCTTGCTCTTGAGTTGGGAGAGCAGGGCGCCGTTTTGATCGATGACCGTTACGTTGGCCATTGGCAGTTGCGGCACGCTGGAGGAAACGAGATGGGTGATGCCGGCCACCTGGCCGCCATCGAGTGTGCGGCCCGGGTAAAGATTGAGCATGACCGAGGCGGTCGGCTTTTGTTCGTCGCGGACAAAAACCGACGGCTTGGGAATCGCCAGGTGTACCCGTGCCGACTGGACTGAACCGATTGACATGATGGTGCGTGCCAGTTCGCCTTCCAGACCGCGCTGGTAATTGACCTGCTCGGCAAACTGGCTGATGCCGAATTTCTGGTTTTCCATCAGCTCGAAGCCGACCATGCCGCCCCGCGGCAAACCTTGTGAGGCCATCTTCAGGCGGATTTCATGCACCCGGTTGGCTGCAACCTGAATCGAGCCATTGTCGGACATGCGGTGTGGAATGTTTTGCTGTTCAAGCAGGGTGACGATGGCACCCCCGTCCTTCTCCGATAAATTCGAAAAAAGCACTTTCCAATCAGGTTGTTGGCTCCAGAGAACGGAACCGACAACAATGGCGACAATGGCGGCCAGGGCCACCATGAAACCAATTTTTTGCTGGATGCCAAGGCGATTGAAGGCCTCGCGCATGCGCTCCAGGGGATTGCCTGGGGGGGCGTTGCCTGCCGTCGTTTCTGTGGTTGCTGCCATCAATGCCTGGGTAAATTGCGGTGAAACAGAAGAAGAATCAATAGAGAAGCCAAATTTTCCTAGAAATATTCTACTATTATCAACGCCTAAACGACCCCCTTTTTTCAATGACCATTCCGCAGAGTGCTCCAGCCAGCCTTGTTGCAGACGCCAAGGCAGAGGAACTGCAACGTGCCTTTGCTGTTTTTAATCAGGTTTCTGCCGAGCTGACGCAGGCTTACGAGGCCTTGCAGACGCGAGTTGCCTCTCTGACGGAAGAACTGGCCGTGGCCAATGGCGAATTGCGGCGTCAGTATCAGGAAAAAGAGGCTTTGTCGGAGCGCTTGTCATCGCTGCTTGATGCTTTGCCTGCCGGCGTGGTCCTGCTTGATGCCAGCGCAACGGTTGCTGCGGTCAACCCGGTGGCGATGGGGCTTTTTGGTGCGTCGGTGATGGGGCAGCACTGGGGAGACGTGGCGCGCCAGCATCTGGAGCCGACAATGACGGTTGGCGAGTGGCTGTCCGGGGATTCCCGGCTTTCTGTCGCTGAAAGTGCGCTACCTTCCGCCGGGGGCAAAATCCTGCTGATTCATGATGTAACGGCGGCGCACCGGATGAAGACCGAACTGGAGCGGAATCAGCGCTTGGCGGCGATGGGCGAGATGGCTGCCTCTTTGGCCCACCAGTTGCGCACGCCGCTCGCTGCTGCCTTGCTCTATACCTCGAATCTGGGGCAGTCCGGCGTCAGTGATGAGGCGCGGTCGCGTTTCTCGGATAAGGCGACGGGGCAATTGCGGCGTCTCGAACGCTTGATTCAGGATGTGCTCCTTTTTGCCCGTGGCGAAAGTATCGGTCGTGATGTGATCCCGGCCGGAGATTTGTTGCTGGAGGCCGCGCAAACGGTCGAGCCCTTGATGCGCGAGCACCAGCTTGAGTTTGTCACGGTCGACGAGTGCGAACAGGCGATAATCGTTGGCGGAAGAAAAGCCTTGTTCGGCGCATTGGTGAATTTGCTCGAAAATGCCATGCAGGCGACCCCGGTGGGCGGCAAGATTTGCCTTTCCGGGATTCGGCGCGGCGACGTGCTGACTCTTTCCGTGCGTGATTCCGGGCCTGGTGTCTCCAAGGAAACGCAGGCACGTATTTTTGAACCGTTTTTTACGACCAAAGGGCAGGGAACGGGCTTGGGGCTGGCCATTGCGCTGGGTGTGGCGCGGGCACACGGTGGCGCGATTGAATTGTTTTCCGAACCGGGGTGCGGGGCGGAGTTCGTAATGAGTTTGCCGCTGATTTCGGCGGATATGGAAAAAAATCCTGATGAGTGAGCATCAATTTCCGATTTTGGTCGTTGAAGATGACCCCAGTTTGCGTGAGGCCATTGGCGATACGCTGGAACTGGCCGGGCGTTCCTATATTGCCGTAGAGGGCGGAGCGGAAGCGCTCAAGGTGTTGGCCGAGAAGGCTGTGTCGATTGTCGTCAGCGATGTGCGGATGATGCCGATGGACGGCATTGCGCTGCTCAAGGAAATTCGGGCGCGCTTGCCGCATTTGCCGGTTGTCTTGATGACAGCCTACGCCGAGGTTGAAAAGGCGGTCGATGCGATGCGCTCCGGTGCCTGTGACTTCCTGCTCAAGCCTTTCGAACCCCAGGCTTTGCTGGCTCATATCAAAAAATACGAGTTGCCGGATACCGGGCAGTCCGCCGGGGTTGTCGCGGTCGACCCGGCTAGCCGGGAGCTTTTTACCATGGCTCAGCGGGTTGCTCAAACCGATGCCACGGTGCTGTTGACCGGGGAATCGGGGGTTGGCAAGGAGGTTGTGGCACGTTTCATTCATCGACAGTCTGCACGACACGCCGGGCCTTTCGTGGCGATCAACTGTGCCGCGATTCCCGACAGTCTCCTGGAGGCTACGCTGTTCGGTTATGAAAAAGGCGCTTTCACAGGGGCGCAGCAGGCACAGGCCGGCAAGTTCGAACAGGCGCAGGATGGCACCCTGCTGCTCGATGAAGTGACTGAGATGCCGATGGGCTTGCAGGCCAAGCTGTTGCGCGTGCTGCAGGAGCGAGAAGTCGAGCGGGTTGGCGGGAAAAAGCCGGTTGCCTTGAATATCCGGATTGTCGCGACGTCGAACCGGGACATGGCTGAAGCTGTTGCGAAAGGCGTTTTTCGTGAGGATCTGTATTACCGGCTAAGTGTTTTTCCGGTCCAGATCCCTGCCTTGCGCGAGCGTCGCGAAGATATCGTACCGATTGCCCGCAGTTTTGTCGTAGAGCATGGCGGTCGTCTTGGCCGGGTTGGCGTCTCTCTTTCCGCTGCGGCCGAGCTTTCCTTGCAGGCGCATGCCTGGCCCGGCAACGTCCGGGAGTTGGAAAACGTTATTCAACGTGCCTTGATCATGGCGCCGGGCAAGGAAATTTTGCCGGAGCACTTGCGGCTTGCGCCTCGCCCCTCTGCCGAGCTGCCGGTGGCGCCTGTGCTCGCCACGCCGGATTTTTCTTCTGTGCCACCTGATTCAGCTATTCAGGATGCGGAAAAAAGAGTCGATAATATGCGTGACTTGGAGCGAGAGCATATTCTTCGGACGCTGACTGAAGTGGGCGGCTCACGTAAATTGACCATCGAGCGCCTGGGGATTTCCGAAAGGACCTTGCGCTACAAGTTGCAGCAGTACCGGGATGAAGGTTTTTTCAAGGATTGACGGCCTCCTGGCCTGATGTTTGCTTTGGATTAACCGGGATTAAAGGAGCGTCTTATGGACACGCAAGGTATCGAACAAATGTTGAATGTGTTGCGGACAACCGCATCACAGGCTACGGGCAAACCGGCGGAAACGACGGCAGCCACCGGTACGTCCAGTTTTGCTTCCGTGCTGCAAAATTCCATCGACAAGGTTAGCCAGACACAAACCCAGGCTGATCAGATGGCGGAAAAACTTGCCGCCGGCGACACCAACCAGAATCTTCACGAAGTCATGATTGCGTTGCAGACGGCCAGTGTTTCTTTTCAGGAAATGGTGCAGGTACGGAACAAGCTGGTCAGTGCCTACCAGGACGTAATGAACATGCAGGTCTGAGCCTGCATGTTTTTCAGGATAGCCCGGATTCCCGGGCTTTTCTTTCGCGCTCCATGCGCGTGATGTAGCGCTGAATCTGCGCCAGGCGGGTACCCGGCAAACTGGTAAATTCGCAGCCAATTCGCAAGTAAGGCAGTCCGCCGCGTGTTTCTTGCTGGCTGACCTTGCGAACGCACAAATTCACGGCAATAAATCCGTCACCTGGAATTTCAAGACGACAATCCGGGAAAATGCTGCCCGGTGAGAATGAATCGCTCTGTTCGATCTTGCCCATCAGGCTGATGCCACCACCACTGATGTCGAGCAGGGAAAGATTGAAGACTTCGGTTGTGTTGTCTTCGCGCAGCCTGGCCAGTTTGCAATGCAGCGGCAGGGCGTGAGGTGTTTCAAGCCGGAAATATTCGCGCCGCTGCAGGCGCAGCATGGTTGCAGGGAGTGGAATCCCCAGCGCGTCACGTCCGTTGATGTTGCCGGCGTATTGATTGGTCACGCGCAACTGGATCGTGACCTTGTCCAGAATCGCGGTCAGCGTCAGTTCCGGCGAGCGCTCTGTCAGGCGTCGAATTTCATCGGAGTTGGCCAGGTCAAGGAAAGTGTGGCCCGTTGCTTCGTCGACCGCGAGAATCGTGCTGATAAAAAATTTTCGGCCGCCATCAACGTAGATGGTGATGATGGCATGTTGTTTCTCGAGCGATCGCAGGTAGGAGGTTATTTCCACCGGCCGGTTGAGGAGAAACTGGCCGTAGGTTTCGGGCCGGTCAATTTCAAAAACGGGGGCGCTGGAATCCTGATCAATAGTCATGGGTTATCTTTGTTTTCAAGGCGATACAGCCAGGCAAGAAGTTCGGCAACGGCAAGGTAAAGTTCGGCGGGAATAGATTGGTCAATATCAACCTGAGTCAATAAGGCAACCATCTCCGGGGATTCATGTACATATACCCCGGATTCCCGAGCCTTGGCAATAATCTGTTCGGCAACCAGGCCGCGTCCCTTGGCGACAACGCGAGGAGCGGCATCGGCTTGACCGTAGGCGAGGGCAATCGCCTCGCGCACATGCTCAAGGTGTGATTTCGCCATGGGTGACTGTAAATTTGTTGAGTTGTAGCCCGGATGCTTCCAGGGCGCTGCCGAGTTGCTTGGCGGCAGCACGAAGTGTGGCTTCGCTTGAGTCGTTATCCGTGGTCAGCGTCAGTTCAAGGCTTCCCGTGTTCCCCAGGCGCAAGCGTGCTTCTATGCCGCCCAGGTTCGGCAGCTCAAGTTTGAGCCGGGTTTGCCAGCGGGCCGGGGTTTCGTCGATCTCTGAGCGCGGTCGACCGTCGTCTTCGGTAATTTCCCAGTGCATGGGTTGCCCCGGCCAGACTTGTCCCTGCCAGACATAGGTTTGGGTGGCGAGGGCATTCAGTTGCTGCTGGACGATAGGGGTGAGCTCTGGATGAATGGCCGTTGTGCGCTGGCTGGTCGGTTGCTCGGTGGGTTGTAGCGTGCTGGCGGTCTTTGGCTCGGTGTTGCTGGTGACTGCCGTTTTTGCTGCGGCTTCTGCTTGAGATGGATTGGCGGGCGGTGATTCAGCCTGCGTTTTTTGCAAGGCCCCTTCCGATAGATGGACGTGAGCGGCAATATCTGCCGAGTCAGCATGGACGGAAGAGGGGGCGGCATTGGTCGGTGCCGGAATCAGGGTTGAAAGTTTCCCTTGGGGTTCTTGTAGCAGGTTGGCTGTGCTCAGCTTGCCTTCGAGCCATTGCGCCTGGTGCGCCTCGTAGAACATGCCGCTTTTGCTCAGCGACTCCTTGAGTGCGGGAAGAAGCTCGCCGGCTTGTCCTGAGAAGTGGGTGACCAGTGGTTGATTGGCATTCAGGGCGGCAGGTTTGGCCTGCCCGCCTTGCTGTTCCACTTTGCCGAGCAGTTCGCCAATCAAATTGCCAGTCTTGCTCAGACTGGTTGAAACCGAATTATTGCCCTTGCCGCCTGCCTCGCTCGCTGTTTTATTGCCCACCACCGCCAGGGTGAGTTTGCCGTCGTTTTCTACGACTTCGAGTTCAATCGTGTCGCCCGCTTTGGCCGAAAATGGCAGGGCCAGTGTCAGATCGCGCTGGGCGATGACGGCTCGGTAAGTCCCGTTTGGCAGCAGGCTTTGGATTTCAGCCATGATCCGCTGTCCAACAGAGAATTCGCTGAGGACATCGGCTACTTTTTGGGCGGCAGGTGCGGGTTGTACCGGCGCAGGAAGGTCTTGGGTAACCTGCCGCAGGCGACTGGCTAGATCGGCGGGGATCATCGTGTAGTGACCTGGTCGGCCGTGGGTGAAAGGCGGGTAACTACTTTAATATGAATTGACGAATCTGGTCCCGCCATTCGGTGGCGTCTTCCAGAATTCCTTTATCCGAGTGCTGGATGCTTTCGCAGATAACCCGGATTTTTTGCCGGTCCACGGATGATGGTGCCGGGTAATTGCCGTCCTGGTGATTCCTGATCATCTCGCTACGTGCCGCAATCAGCAGTTCGAGCTTGTCCCAGTCGCCATCTTCCCGGGTTGAAAGCATCGTCTGCGATATTTCCTGCAGCTTTTCGAAAAAAGCGAGAAGCGATTTTTCTGCCACGGTTGCTTAGCCTGGCAAATGACGTTCTTCGGCCGGGATTTGCCGCCAGGCAGAATGAATTTCTTCAAGTAATTCAAGAACTTCGTCGAGAATTGACTTGTCGTTTTTCATGTTGGCGTGCAGCAGCCGAACGGTCATGTATTCATACAGGCTGGCCAGCTGGTCGGCCAGATCGCCGCCTTGCTCAAGATCCAGGCTGGCTTTCAGACCATTGGTGATGATGTCGATGGCTTTCGAAATCGCACTGCCTCGTGCCTCGATTTGCTTGTTCTCCATCGCGGAGCGTGCAAGCAGGATTGCATCTCTGGCACCTTCAAACAGCAACAGGATCAGTTTGTACGGATCCGCTGTCTGGACGGATGTTTCCAGTCCAACCTGAGAATAGGCACCAGCGCTACGTTGTCCAAAGCCAAACACGAAATGTCACTCACAGTCTTGTTGATTGAAGCTCTCCTGGAGCAGTCACGGAACCCCTGTGTAAAGGCCGATTCCGCGGGCTGCTCAAGGTCTCCCCAGTTATAACGGATTCAAGTCCGCCAACTTGAGAGCATGTTACTACTCAATCAAGGCTTACTGGCGGAGCAGGGACAGAACGTTGTTGGGGACCGAGTTGGCTTGTGCCAGCATGGCCGTGCCTGCTTGCTGGAGAATTTGCGCACGGGTCAAGCGAGCGGTTTCCTCGGCATAGTCGGCATCCATGATCCGGCTGCGCGATGCTTCCTGATTTTCCCTGGATACCTGCAACTGGGAAACTACGGCGTCGAGACGACTTTGCGCGCCACCCAGGTTTGCACGTTGCGTATTGACGGTGTTCATGGCTGCATCGATGGCAGTCAGCACATCGTTGGCATTGGCGACGTTGCAAATGTTGGAGCCGGTCTGGGCAATCGACGCGGCAGTAAAATTGCCGATTTGAATGTCGATTGTTTGTCCGACATTGGCGCCCACCTGGAATGTTTGCGTTCCAGACCCGTTGAACATCTGTAAGCCGTTGAATTCTGTTTGCGATGCAACGCGCGCTACTTCCGAACTGAGCTGCTGAAACTCGGCATTGAGATTCTCACGGTCGCTGGCGGTATAGGTGCCGTTGGCGGCCTGTACGGCGAGTTCGCGCATGCGCTGCAGCGCTTCATTGATCTTTGCCACGCCGCCTTCTGCCGTCTGGACAAACGAAACTGCATCGTTGGCGTTCCGGATGGCCATGCCCATGCCGCGGGACTGGGCTTCGAGTCGGGTTGCGATAGCCAGCCCGGCTGCGTCATCCTTGGCGGAATTGACTCGCAGACCCGAAGACAGGCGATTCAGGGCGACAGCCAGTGAACCTTGCGATGTGTTGAGGTTGCGCTGAGCGGTCAGCGAGGGGATATTGGTGTTAATGATTTGAGGCATGGCACTCCTCCTGCAAAAGTTAGCTGGACGATCCTTTTACTGATCGATCGTTGAACTAACTAAAGCATTAAGCGTGCCAGCTTTTTTTGCCGTAGAAACAAAAACGGCGCACAAGACGCCGTTTTTGTTTCTACGAGGTTTTTGCGGTCAACTACATTTTTGCAATCTGTTGCGTCAGGAATGTGCTGGTGGTTTGCATGCCTGAAATCATCGTGTCGAGTGAAGAAAAGCGGGCTCTGTACCGTTTCTCGATTGAGGTTAGCCGGTTGTTGAGCATTTCTTTCTGGTTGTCGAGCAACTTGATCGAGTCTTTCAGGCCCGTTGTTCGGGCGCTGATCACCCCGTTGGTGTCTGTCAGTGTCGTAACCAGCGTATTAACCGCTTTGCCGTAGCCGTCCATCATGCTTTGCAGGCCGCTGAAATTAGTGTCGACAGCTTTCTGGAATTTTGTGGCGTCGACCGACATGACACCGCTTGAGTCAATGCTGATGCCTGCATCGGCAAGCTGTGTGAGGGCGCCTGTCACGCCGCTTGGTACGGTACGCAGTGCTTCGCGCATCTGGCGGTCGATCGAACGTGCGGTCGAGTCTCCGGTTAGCGCGCTGGCGGTTGATGCGGCATCCGTCGACGTTGATAGTGTCGTACTGGGGTTCGCTGCGGTGTTCTTGGCGATGGTGCTGTGCAGGTCGTTGTAGACCTTCACGAAATCGTCGGCGACTTTCTTGATGCCGGTTGAGTCGCGTGCAATGGTCACTGTCGCTGGCGTACCGGCATTTTCCTTGGTCAGCTTGAGGGTTACGCCGGGAATTGCGTCAACAACCGTATTGGAGCTGAAAGACAAATCGACGTTGTCCAGCTTGACCTGGGCATTCTGGGCTGCTTGGACTTGTGTCAGGTTATTGCCGCCCGAGGTAAAGGAAAGCTGGGACAGGCCCGGGGTCGTGTTGCTCAGGGCGTTGTATGCATCGGTATTGTTGCCGTCGTTGTCGGTGACCGCAATCGAGATCGTATTGCTTGCCCCGGTTTCCTTGCTGGTCAGGACCAGGCGTGCGCCGCTTGTATCGGTCAGGATGTTGGCGCGTACCGATGTGTTGGTGCTGCTGGCATTGATGGCATCCCGGATGCCGGCCAGCGTATTGTTCGTGCTGTCGATCGTGACCGAGAAGCTGTTGCTGCCGTTGGAGATTGCGAGCGAGCCTGTCCCCATCGTTTCGCTGGCACCGGCTACCCGGCTCGATAGCGAGTGTGCTTTGGCAAGCTGGGAGATTTCCAGGGCGTATGTCCCGGATGAGGCGCTGGTTCCGCTGGTTGCCGATGCGACCGTGGCATCCGAGACCGTCGAGGTCAGAAGGTTGGTCTTGGTCGAATAGAACGCATTGGCCGCTGTTTTCAGCGTTGCCAGGGCGCTGCTGATCGCGCCGTAGGCCGAGATCTTTGCGTTATAGCCAGCGGTTCGTGTTGTCAGGCGAGTCAGTGGCAGTTTCTCGACGGCCATCAGCTTGGTTACGATGCTTTCCGCATCCAAGCCGCTACCTACGCCGAGTGATGAAATGCTAGCCATGTCAGTTCCTTACAACAAGAAGTGCCTTCTTAATAGCAGGAATTATGCCTGTTGTTTGACCAGCAGTCCCTGCAGTTTGTCCAGAGCCTTGGCGATCTGCAGCATGTCTTCCGAAGGGAATTGCCGGATCAGTTCCTTGGTGCTGCGGTCGACGACCTTGACGACCGTTTTTCCAAGATCTTCATCAATCGAGAAAAGAATGTCCTGGTTTTTGGTGTTGACGAAATTCTGGACATCATCAACGGCTTTCTTGACGTCTTCTTTCTGAATTTCGCGGACGGATTTCTTGGTTTCCGGCGTTGGTGCGAGTTCGGCTGTCTTTTCGGCTTCGGCGCGCTGGGCTGCGGCGGCAGCCTGGCGTTGGACTTGGTCGCCTGGCGGCGGAGATGCGTATGCAGCCGGATTTCCGCCGCTGATGCTTTGAATGGCCATGATGGGATTCCTTTCTTGGGCCGGTGGAGCGGCAGGTTAAATTGCCGCTCCGGATGGCTGACCGGTAAAAACTGCCGGTTAGCGGAGCAGGCTGAGCACGTTGTTCGGCAAGGAGTTGGCCTGGGCCAGCATTGCGGTCCCTGCTTGTTGCAGAATCTGGGCGCGGGTCAGGCGGGCGGTTTCTTCGGCAAAGTCGGCATCCATGATGCGGCTGCGGGCGCCTTCCTGGTTTTCACGGGCGACTTGGAGTTGGGAGACGACAGATTCGAAGCGACTCTGGGCGCCGCCAATGTTGGCGCGCTGGGTGTTGATCGTATTCATTGCCGTGTCGATGGCATCGATCATCGAGGTGGCGGAGCCGGCCGAGCAAATATTCGAACCGACCATCGTGAACGACGCATTGGTCAGGGCACTGATGTTGATGTCGATGGTCTGGCCGGTATTGGCGCCGACCTGGAAGGTTTGTTGGCCGAGCGTGCCGGTGAACATGGCAATACCGTTGAATTCGGTTTGCGAGGCAACGCGTTGAATTTCGCTGGCCAGCTGGCCAAATTCAGCATTCAGATTTTCGCGGTCGCTGGCGGTGTAGGTGCCGTTGGCAGACTGGACAGCCAGTTCGCGCATGCGATTGAGCGATTCGGTGATCTTTGAAACGCCACCTTCTGCTGTTTGCAGGAAAGAGAGGGCGTCGTTGGAGTTGCGAATGGCGACACTCATGCCGCGAGACTGGGCTTCCAGGCGCGTTGCAATCGCGATGCCGGCGGCGTCGTCTTTTGCTGAGTTCACACGCAGGCCGGAGGACAGACGAGCCAGTGCAGTACTCAGGGTGCCCTGGGAGGCGTTCAGATTGCGCTGAGCGGTCAGGGAGGGAATGTTGGTGTTAATGACTTGAGGCATTTCGATTCTCCTTGATGCAACTGAGTGTCGGTCAGTGGGTCAGGCTTTTATTCCGCGACCCCATGAGTCAATTACGGATGCATCGAAAGAAACTTGAGCCTTTTTTTGAGTCGACCGGAAAATGAATGCCTTGAATGCAAATACGGCAGCCGAGGCTGCCGTATCAATCAACGATTTGTTGTGTCAGTTACTTAGCGGAGCAGGCTGAGCACGTTGTTCGGCAGGGAGTTGGCCTGGGCCAGCATGGCGGTCCCTGCTTGCTGCAGAATCTGGGCGCGAGTCAGGCGGGCGGTTTCTTCGGCAAAGTCGGCATCCATGATGCGGCTGCGGGCGCCTTCCTGGTTTTCACGGGCGACTTGCAGTTGGGAGACGACGGATTCGAAGCGGCTCTGAGCGCCACCCAGCGTTGCACGCAGGGTATTCACGCCATCCAGCGCATCATCGATTGCATCGATAACGTTGGTTGCCGAGCTGGCGGTGGTGATATTCGAGGTGTCCAGCGTGATCGATGCAACAGAAAGCGTGCTGATGCTGACGTCGATGGTCTGCCCGGTATTGGCGCCAACCTGGAAAACCTGGCTGCCGCTGCCGTTGAACATCTGCAGGCCGTTGAATTCGGTTTGTGAGGCAACGCGCCCGATTTCGCTGGCCAATTGCTTGAATTCAGCGTCGAGATTGGTACGGTCACCGGAGGTGTAGGTGCCGTTGGCAGACTGGACGGCCAGTTCGCGCATCCGGTTCAGGGCTTCGGTAATCTTGGAGACGCCGCCTTCAGCTGTTTGCAGGAAGGAGAGAGCGTCGTTCGAGTTGCGGATGGCAACGCTCATGCCGCGGGATTGTGCTTCCAGGCGGGTTGCAATGGCGATGCCGGCAGCGTCATCCTTGGCGGAGTTGACGCGCAGACCGGAGGACAGGCGGGAAAGCGCCGTGCCCAGTGCGCCTTGCGATGCATTCAGATTGCGCTGGGCGGTCAGCGAAGGAATGTTTGTGTTGATTACTTGGGGCATTTTGACTCTCCTTGATGCATCTGGGTGTTGGTTGCCGGGTCGCAGCATTGGTTGCCTGACCCCTTGAGTCAATTACGGGTTGCTTCCGGAAAACTTGAGCCCTGCCCGATGAAAAATTTGTCTAATTTTCCTTGCTGGGCAAGGGATGGCCGGTTTTCTACCTGCAAATGAATACGGCAGCCGAAGCTGCCGTATCAATCAACGATTTGTTGTGTCAGTTGCTTAGCGGAGCAGGCTGAGCACGTTGTTCGGCAGGGAGTTGGCCTGGGCCAGCATGGCCGTACCTGCTTGTTGCAGAATCTGGGCACGGGTCAGGCGGGCGGTTTCTTCGGCAAAGTCGGCGTCCATGATGCGGCTGCGAGCACCTTCCTGATTCTCACGGGCCACTTGCAGTTGGGAAACAACCGACTCGAAGCGGCTTTGTGCTCCACCGAGCGTGGCGCGCAAGGTGTTGACCAAATTCATTGCGTTATCGATCGCGGTGAGGGCGTCGTTGGCATTTGCGGCATTGGTAATATCTTCAGCCGAAATCGTGAAAGTGGATGTTGTCAGATTGTCGATGCTGACATCAATCGTTTGGCCAGTGTTGGCACCAACCTGGAAGGTCTGGCTGCCACTGCCGTTGAACATCTGCAGACCGTTGAATTCGGTTTGCGATGCGACGCGGCCAATTTCGCTGACCAGTTGACCAAATTCAGCTTGCAGATTGGCGCGGTCGCCGGAGGTGTAGGTGCCGTTGGCGGATTGAACAGCTAGTTCGCGCATCCGGTTCAGGGCTTCAGTAATCTTGGAAACGCCGCCTTCTGCCGTTTGCAGGAAAGAGAGTGCGTCGTTGGAGTTGCGGATGGCAACGCTCATGCCGCGGGATTGTGCTTCCAGGCGGGTTGCAATGGCGATGCCGGCAGCGTCATCCTTGGCGGAGTTGACGCGCAGGCCGGAAGACAGGCGGGAAAGCGCCGTGCTCAGCGTGCCTTGCGAAGCATTCAAATTGCGCTGGGCGGTCAGCGAAGGAATATTGGTATTGATTACTTGGGGCATTTTGATTCTCCTTGCAGCAAATGAGATGTGACCGCCGGTTTTTTGAAGCTATTCCGTGATCCCTTGAGTCAATTACGGGCAATCAAGAATAAACTTGAGGGCAATTTGGAATTTTTGGTAGGTGTAGATGAAACCTGAACTTCTTGGTCAGTCGGGCGGACTGAAAATCCCCGCGCGCGAAGATGATGCCGTTCTCGCCGAGCTCTTCGATGAACTGGCTACCTTGCAGTCGGACGAGCCGGCATTTTGTGCGCGAGCCGATATGCTGGCCCTGGGTTTTCGTTACAAGGGGGAAACGGCGCGATCGATCGCTATTTACCAATATGCTTTGCGCTATTACCCGGATCACTCGGGCATTCTGACCAATTTTTCGGGGGTTTTGCTGAGTCTTGGTCTGCGCGATGAGGCCTTGCCCATTCTGCTCAAGGTGGTCGATCAGGAGCCGGAATGTTTGGGGGCCTGGGATAACCTGGCGGAAGCAGCCTATCGCTACGGTCGACTCGATGAAGCCGAGATGTTTGCCCGTCACGCATTGGAAATCGATCCGGGAGATTACGTTGCCTGGAACCATCTGGCCGGTATCTACAAGGACCGGGGGCGTCTGCTCGAGGCTGTGAGTTATTTCCAGAAGGGGATTCTCGCCTCGCCTGCCAACCCGATGATTTACAGCAATCTCGTGTTTACCTCGATTTATTGCGGTCAAGGCTGGATGCCCGACTACACCGCCGAAACGGCGCGCAATTTCGATCGTGTACATGCCCGTCGCTACTGGCGTGACGACTGGGGGCACGAAAATACCCCCGAGCCGGAACGTCCGCTACGCATTGGTTTCATTTCACCGGACCTGCGCCGTCATGCCGTGGCTTATTTTGTCGAGCCCTTGTGGCAGAACCTGGATCGCAAGCAATTTCATCTGGTCGCTTATTACAACCAGGCAACCCGCGATCGGGTGACGGACCGGATGGAAGCCCTGGCCGATGAGTGGCGCCCGGTAGTTGGCCTGAGTGACGATCAACTGGCGGCCCAGATCAGGGAGGACAAGATTGATATTCTGGTCGATCTGGCTGGGCATACCGCCGGTAACCGCCTCCTGGCTTTTGCCCGGAAGCCGGCGCCGGTTCAGCTGACCTGGCTGGGCTATCCATCCACGACAGGTTTGCGTGCGATGGATTGGTTGCTGACCGATGCATCGCTCGACCCACCTGGCTTGACGGAGCACCTGCTGGTCGAAAAACCGTGGCGCATGAAAGACGTTTTCTGTGTCTATCGTCCCCATGATGGCAGCCCGGAGCCGATTGACCATCCGCCGGTTGATGATAACGGCTACATCACTTTCGGTTGCTTCAATAATTTTGCCAAGGTGACACCGCAGGTGATCGCCTTGTGGTGCCAGATACTGGTCAAGGTGCCCACAGCTCGTCTGCTGCTGGAGGCAAACGCGCTCGAAGATCCCTCTTTCGCCAACGATGTGCGCAACCGTTTTGCCGAGGGCGGGGTTGATCCGGCGCGCCTTGAATTGCTGGGGCGTCGTCCGGAGCATCAGTATCACTTGTACAACCGGATCGATATTGCGCTTGATCCATTCCCCTGCAACGGCGGAACCACCACATTCGATACCTTGTGGATGGGGGTGCCGCTCGTTTCACTTGAAGGCGGCCACATGATGGCCCGGATGGGTGGGGATCTGCTGCGCCATGCCGGTCTGGATGAACTGGTTGTTTCCAATGAAGATGATTACGCCTCGGTGGCGATCCAGTTGGCGAACGATTGGCCCCGCCTCCGGCATCTACGTGACGGGCTGAGGGATCGTGTCCGGCAAAGCCCCTTGATGGATGCCGCTCTTTTTTCGCGCAATTTCGAGGATGCAATGCGCGGCATGTGGCGTGAATGGTGTGCTCAACGCAAAGCCCCTGTTACCTGATGGCTGGAATGGTCTTTGCTAGCCAGAATCATCCTGAAATTCTACCTTGATTAGAACGGTCACCTATTTATGGTTAACGACGCAGAAGCCCTCATTGCCGAAGGATTGGAACATCACCGGGCGGGACGCCAAGATGCCGCTGAGCGCTGTTATCACGCCGCCATCGAAGCCAATCCCGCATGTGCCGACGCCTGGCATCTGCTGGCTCTGCTGGCCCGTGAAATTTCAATGCTCGATGTGGCGTTGGAACTGGTCGGTCAAGCCATTGAATTGGCCCCGGAAATTGCGCTGTTTCGGGTGACATTGGGCGATATTCTGCGTGACCTGAAGGATACGGAGGGCGCAGAGGGCGCTTACAAGGCCGCACTGGATGCCAAGCCGGATAGTTTCGAGGCGATGACCGGGCTTGGGCTGCTTTACCGCGCCCAGAATTTGCCGGGCGATGCGTTGCCCTATATGGTCGGTGCCTTGGCGCTTCGTCCCCAGTCACCCGAGGCGCTGAGCAACCTGGGGGTCGTGCTCGAGTTGCAAGGCCATCTGGATGGTGCGATCGAGTGTTACCGCAAGTCCCTGGCGCTGGCGCCCAGCAGTCTGACTTTCCTGACCAATCTGGGGTCGGCCCTGGTTTTGAGAGGCGATTTCGAAGAGGGGGCGGCATTCCTCAAGCAAGGGATTGCCCTGGCGCCTGAAGATATCGACATCCGCCTGAGTTTCTGCCGTCTGCTGCGCCGTCAGGAAAAATTCGATGAAGCGCTGGTGGTGCTTGATCAGGCGCTTGCCGATTTCTCGGCAACCAGCGATCTCCTGCTTGAACGCGGCTTGCTGTTGATCCGGATGGATCAGCTGAAAGACGCAGAAACGGCGCTGATCGAGTCGGGCAAGATTCACCCGCGCCCCGAAGTCAGTGTCGCGTTGGGCACCGTCGCCCAGTTGCAAGGTGACCCGGAACGGGCGATTCGCATGTGCCGCCAGGCGATCGGGATGAAGGACGACTATCTCCCGGCCTGGGGTTCGTTGGCCCGGACTTTCCTGCTGGTGCACAAGATGCAGGATGCCGAATCCTGTTTCCGGAAAGTGCTTGAACTGGATCCGGATGATGCGGTTGCCCACAAGTTGCTGGCGACGACCTTGAGCGGCCTGGGGCGTGCCGAGGCGGCGCTGGTCGAGTTTGAAAAAGCGAAAGCGCTGGACCCCGATATTTCCGGTCTGGGCTATGAGTACGGTTTGTGCCTGCACAAGGCCGGCCGGACGGAGGAGGGGAAAAAGGTGCTGCAGGCCATCCTCGACAACAATCCAGAGGAGGCCGATCTGGTCGGCGCGGCAACCAATATCGCGATGATCTACAAGGACATGGGCGATATGCCCAAAGGCCTTGAGTATCAGCATCAGGCGGTATCGATTGCCAAGTATCACAGCAACCTGATTTTTTCGATGATGTATGCCTCACACGTTGCCCCCGAGGAAATCATTACCGAGGCTCAGAAATTCGAGGCCATGCACTGCCAGGCGCTTATCCCGGTCGACGGGGTAAAACTGGCCAATTCGCCCGATCCGAAGCGAAAAATCCGGGTCGGTTTTGTCTCGGCCGATCTGCGCGATCATGCCGTTGCCTATTTTGTCGAACCGGTCTGGCAGGAACTCGATCGCGAGCGTTTCGAGATTTATGCCTACTACAGTCATTTCGCCACCGACCATGTCACCCGCCGCCTGAAACAACTGGTCACGCGCTGGCGCGGCGTCGGGGCAATGAGCGATGAAGCGCTTTGCCAGCAGATTCGTGACGATCAGGTCGATATCCTGGTCGACCTGAGTGGTCACACCGCGGGTAACCGCCTGCTTACCTTCGCCCGTCGCGCTGCGCCCGTGCAGTTCGGCTGGCTGGGACATCCGGCAACGACCGGCGTCAAGCAGATGGATTATCTGCTGACCAATGCCTACGCCGAGCCGGTCGGCATGACCGAGCATCTGAGCAGTGAGACGCTGTGGCGTCTGCCGGAAAGCTACTGCGTCTATCGTCCGGGCCAGAACAGTCCGGAAGTCGTCGAAGTGGCACCCTGTGTCGAACGGGGCTACATCACCTTCGGTTGCTTCAACAATCTGGCCAAGGTGACCGAGGATGTGATCCGGGTCTGGAGCAAGGTGCTGCTTGCCGTACCGGATTCCCGTTTGATGCTGGAATGGACCACTTTCAGCGATCCGGCCCTGTGCGACGAGTTCGCCAGCCGCTTCGCACGTTTCGGTGTGGGCCGCGAGCGCCTTGAACTGGTGCCGCGCCGCAAGGAAAACCAGTACAAGCTTTACAACCAGATCGACATCGCGCTTGATCCCTTCCCGTGCAACGGCGGTACGACCGGTTTCGACACCATCTGGATGGGCGTGCCTTATGTCACGCTGGCCGGGCATCACCTGATGTCGCGCATGGGCGTGATGATCCTGTCGAATGTCGGCCTGGACTCGCTGATTGCCGCGAACGAAGATGAATACGTCGGTCTGGCCGTCAAGCTGGCCGAGGATCGTGAGCGCCTGTTCGCCCTGCGCCAGGGCTTGCGCGACAAGATGCTGACTAGCCCGTTGATGGATGCACCGCGTTTCGCGCGCCACTTCGAAGCGGCGTTGAGCGGCATGTGGCAGCACTGGTGTGATCAGCAAAACGAGGTCAAGCAATCATGAAAGCAGTCATTCTTGCCGGCGGCCTGGGCACCCGGATTTCCGAAGAGTCCCACCTGCGCCCGAAACCGATGATCGAGATCGGCGGCAAGCCGATTCTCTGGCACATCATGAAAATGTACTCCAGCCACGGGATCAACGAGTTCATCATCTGCCTCGGCTATCGCGGCTATGTGATCAAGGAGTACTTCGCCAATTACTTCCTGCATTCGTCCGATGTCACTTTCGACATGCGTGGCAATCGCATGGAAGTGCACGAAGAACACGCCGAACCCTGGCGTGTCACGCTGGTCGATACCGGGCAGGAAACGATGACCGGCGGCCGTCTGCGCCGGGTGCGCAAATATCTCGATGACAGCGAAGATTTCTGCTTTACCTATGGTGACGGCGTTGCCACGGTCGACATCTCCAAAGCGATCGAATTCCACCGGGAACATGGCCGTCTGGCGACGGTGACGGCGGTTTTGCCGCCCGGTCGTTATGGTGCGCTCGAACTGACCGGCAACCGGGTCAGCGGCTTCCGCGAGAAGCCCCCGGGCGATGGCGGCTGGATCAATGGCGGTTTCTTCGTGCTGTCGCCCAAGGTGATTGATTACATCGACAACGACGCGATGCCCTGGGAGCAGGAGCCGATGAACCGCCTGGCCAGCGAAGGCCAGCTGGAGGCTTATTACCATTCCGGCTTCTGGCAGGCGATGGATACCTTGCGCGAAAAGAATCTGCTCGAAGAGCTCTGGGCCTCCGGCGAGGCGCCATGGAAAGTCTGGAATGCCTGAACTCTGGCGCGGTCCGACGGCTGACTTCTGGCGCGGCAAGCGTGTCCTGCTGACTGGGCATACCGGCTTCAAGGGCAGCTGGCTGGCCTTGTGGCTCTCCGATATGGGCGCCGAAGTGGCCGGTCTGGCACTGCCGCCTGATCACGCCGGGCAATTGTTCGCTGCGGCAGGAATTGCCGGGCGATTGCAGCATCACGTCGTCGATCTGCGCGATGCGGGTGGTGTCGAGCGGGTGATGGCCGATTTTCGGCCGGAAATCGTGCTCCATCTCGCAGCCCAGGCGCTGGTCCGCAAGAGCTACCGCGAGCCGGCCGAGACTTTCGCGGTCAACGTCACCGGAACAATGAATTTGCTCGAAGCCTGCCGCAAGGTCGATAGCGTCCGGGCGGTTGTCGTTGTGACGAGCGACAAGTGCTACCTGAACCGCGAATGGACCTGGGGCTATCGTGAGGACGAGGCGCTCGGTGGCGAGGATCCGTACAGCGCGAGCAAGGCGGCGACCGAACTGCTGGCCCATTGCTGGCGCAGTTCCTTCTTGCGCGGGCAGGGTGTGGCGCTGGCCACGGTACGGGCCGGCAATGTGATTGGTGGTGGCGACTGGTCCGAGGATCGGCTGGTGCCGGATGCGATGCGCGCCTTTGCGGCCGGTCAGCCGCTGACCTTGCGCAACCCGTCGGCAACGCGGCCGTGGCAGCATGTGCTGGAGCCGCTCTCCGGCTATCTTCGGGTGGCCGAAGGTTTGTTCGCCGGCGAGGCGATTGCCGAAGCGTGGAATTTCGGGCCGGATGAGTCCGGCGTGCGCAGTGTCGGTGAAGTGTCGGCCACGATGGCCGAGCTTTGGGGGCGGGCAGCCGAAGTTCGCCATCAGGTCGATCCGAATGCGCCGCACGAAGCCGGGCTGCTTAGTCTGACCTCTGCCAAGGCGCGTCAGCATCTCGGCTGGCGTCCGCAATGGAGCGTCGATCAGGCGCTGGCTTGCACGGTCGACTGGTACAAACAGGCCGAAAATGCGCCGGTTGCGGGAGTGCTTGAACTGACTTTGGGGCAGATCGCGGCGTACCGGAATTTGCTTGGGGGCGATTGTGGAGTTCATTGACACGCCGATTCCCGGCCTGCGTCTGGTCAGGCTGGCGCCGATCCGCGATGAGCGCGGTTACTTCTCGCGTATTTACTGTCAGGAAAAATTTGCCGCGGCAGGTTTTCCCGATCCCGTTTTACAGTCAAATCAGTCGTTGACCGTGGCAAAAGGAACGGTGCGCGGCATGCATTTCCAGCTTGCCCCGCATGCCGAAATCAAGTTCGTGCGCTGCGTCAGCGGCCGGATCTGGGATGTCGCGGTCGACATCCGTGAAGGCTCGAAAACCTGGGGCCAGTGGTTCGCCCAGGAACTGACGCCGGACAACTTCATGATGATGCTGATTCCCGAAGGTTTCGCCCACGGCTTCCAGGCGCTCGAAGACAATTCCTCGCTGCTTTACATGGTGTCCAAGCCGTATTGCGCAGCCGCCGAGCGCGGCCTGCGTTTCGACGATCCGGCACTCGCTATCGACTGGCCTTTGCCGCCGGTTGGCGTGTCGCCGCGCGACCTTGTTCATCCCTTGTTGAAACCATGATCCTGATTGCCCCCAGCGCCCGTGTTTCCAAATTGGCCGATATCGAAGATTCGGTACGTGGGACAAAAATCATCATCGGCGAAGAGGTGGTGATCGACGCCTTCGTCAAGATCAAGCCGGTCGGCGGGACCGGCGATGTCGAAATTGGGCGCGGCAGCTTCATCAATTCCGGCTGCGTCATCTATTCCGGCAACGGTGTGCGCATTGGTGAGGATTGCGCGATTGCGGCCAACTGTACTTTTGCTTCGACCAATCATGAATATGCCAGTCGCGATCTGACGATCAAGGCCCAGCGTTTCCGCCCGAGCAAGGGTGGCATCATTCTCGAAGACGATGTCTGGATCGGGGCCAATTGCGTGCTGCTCGATGGCGCCATCCTGCGCCGTGGTTGCGTCATTGGTGCCGGTTCAGTGGTGCGCGGCGACGTGCCGGCTTATTCGATCAACGTCGGCAATCCCTTGCGTTTGACCGGTTGGCGCGGCGAATGAAACCGGCCCTGAACACCGTCCTTGGCGCGACCGGTTTTGTCGGCTCCAGCCTGGTTGCCCATCTTGAGCGGCAGAATGAGCCGGTCTGGGCGCCGGTACGGGGCGATGAGGCGATTTTCGAGCAGCCGCTCGGGGATGTGTATTACTGCATTGGCATGACGTCGGATTTCCGCGAGCATCCTTTCGAGACAGTCGAGGCGCATGTCGGCTATCTCGCCCGCGTGCTGAGCAAGGCTCGCTTCGATCGGCTGATTTACCTGTCGAGCACCCGTGTTTACGGCGATTACGGCGGCACGGCCGAGGATGCTTCGATGATCATCCAGCCACGCCCGATGAGCGACCTCTACAACCTCTCCAAACTGCTCGGCGAGAGTCTGTGCTTCAACGCCCGGCGCCCCGGCGTCAAGGTGGTCCGGATGTCGAATGTGTATGGCCCGGACTTCAGTTCGCGCAACTTCTTTGCCAGCCTGATTCTCGAAGGGCTGGAGCGCGGGGCGATCGAACTGGGGACCGCCGCCGATTCGGGCAAGGACTACATCCACGTGGCCGATGTGGTGCCGATGCTGGTGGCGATGCTGCGTGATGGGCAACACGACCTGTACAACCTGGCGAGCGGCCGGAATGTGGCCAATGGTGCCTTGGTTGAAGCAATCGCCAGTGTTCTGAATGTGCCCTGGTCGGTGCGCCCGGGCGCACCGGTCTTTGATTTTCCGGCGATCGATGTGCGTCGCCTGCACGCTGAATTTTCTTTTAATCCGCGCTCGGCTCTGGATGATGTTCCCGAACTGTGCGCCCTTTATGCCGAGTCCCTGCAATGAGCGATCTGAAACTGGCGGAATACATCCTGCAACACGTCAGGAACGGTGGGCGGATCATCGAGGCGCTTAACCATATCGCGCCGGTAACGACCGGAGGCGAACGCTATGATACGGCGGTGGTCGGGCCGTTTGCCATGCCGTGGAAGCACGACAGCATGTTCAACATGATCTACGCCCAGGCCAATGCCATCGAGCGCGGCGCCTGGGGCGCCTACGGTGTTGAACCACGGGCCTACATCCTGCTGAAAATGGCTGAGCTGGCCTTGCAATGTCCGGCCGGAGATTTCGTCGAGTGCGGTGTTTTTCGTGGCGGCACGGCCTTCCTCGCCGCAGACGTGTTCGCCAAGGCTGGCGCACAGGGGCGGTTTCACTTGTTCGACACTTTTGCCGGCGTACCGGATGCCGATCTGACCAACGAGGAAAAAGCGGCGCGTATCGGTGGCAGTTTCGACGATGTGTCGGTCGATGAAACCCGTGCGAATCTCGAACGATTTGCCGACTTCGTCGAATTTCATCCCGGTTTCGTGCCCGACACCTTTGCCGATGCCAGCGTTGGCCAGGTGCGTTATGCCCACATCGATATCAACACCGGGCAGGCGACGCTGGCTTGTCTCGAATACCTGGTGCCGCGCCTGGTCGATGGTGCGGTGGTCGTGCTCGACGATTACGGCTGGCCGGCTTATGTCGACTGCAAGCTGGTGACCGACGAGTATTTTGCCGAACAGGGCTTGCCGGGCGTTATTCCACTGCATACCGGGCAAGCCATCTATATTCACCGCAGCAACGCCGAACGCTATCTGAATTTTTGATTGATCACGAGGAACGCCATGAACCCGATTGAACAGTTTGAGCAGGAAAAGAAGGAACGTATCGAGAGCTACACCCGCGACCCGGAGTTCAAGGGCTTGTCGCAGGCCTGGATCTCCCAGGCAATGCGCAAATACTGGGTGTACAACTTCACCTGGATGGGCCGTCCGATCATCCAGAATCCGGTCGACATGATTGCCTTGCAGGAAATCGTCTGGAACGTGAAGCCGGACCTGATCATCGAAACCGGCGTGGCGCACGGCGGTTCGGTGATTTACTCGGCTTCGTTGCTGGAACTGGTCGGCCATGGCGAAGTGATCGGTATCGATATCGACATTCGCGACCACAACCGTCCGTTGATCGAAAAGCACCAGATGGGCAAGCGCCTGAAACTGATCCAGGGCTCCAGCATTGATCCGGCGGTGGTGGCTCAGGTGCACGAGCTGGCCAAGGGCAAGCGCGTTCTGGTCTGCCTCGACTCGAATCACACGCACGAGCATGTGATGGCTGAACTGGCCGCTTATGGCCCGCTGGTTTCGCCGGGCAGCTACTGCATCGTGTTCGATACCATTGTTGAAGACATGCCGCCGGGCTCCTTCCCGAATCGTCCGTGGGAAGTGGGCGATAACCCGAAAACCGCGGTCATGGAATTCCTGGCAACGCATCCGGAGTTTGAAACCGACGCGCATTACGCCGACAAACTGATGACCTCGCTGGTCGGTTGCGGTTATCTACGGCGCAAGGACTGAGTTCGTTACTGCTACGGTCAACCCGAATTCGGCGGCTAAATCGGCGAGCGTCTGCGTTACGCCATAAAGCTCGCCGAGTTCGCGGCAGTACTGCTGAACGGTTGGTTTGCCGCCGCTCAGTTCGGCAATCAGCAAGGCGTAGCGCAAGCTGGTCGCATTTTCCGGGTTGAGCCTGATCGCCTGGTCGATCAGGCTTTTTGCCTGGATCATGTCGCCGACGCCCAGCTTCACACGACCCAGACCGAGCAAGGCGCCAACATGCATCGGTCCGGGAAGGCATGCTTGGCGGCACAAGGCCAGTGCCGCCGAAAAGTCATGTTCGGCGGCGGCCAGATGGCCAAGCGCCTCAAGGAACAGGCCGCGGGTTTCCAGATAGTCACGGCTCGGCGTGATCGGGTGCTGTGCCAGAAAACGTAGCGCCTCGTCGGGGGTTGAGAGATAGAGTGTTCGCGCCACGCGGGCCAGCAAGTCGCTGAACCAATGATTTCTGGTGAGCGCTTCGGGTGGCAATGTCTGGAGTTGTCTGTGCAGATGCCTGGCGGTTTGCTCGGCCAGTTGGGCGTCGGACCAGTAGTTGGCCAGTTCGAGCAATTTGAACCCGGAGTAAAGATCGCCAGGTTGGCGGGCGAGACAGTTTTCGAGAATGCGCCGGTCGCGCTCGCGTTTGTTTTTGCGCTGCATCAGCGAGGGGTGGTAGCCGATATGTTCAACCGGGCTGCCCAGGTGCCGAGTGCTCAGATTTCGCTCGGCCAGCATCGTCGCGACCGGGCCGGCGATACTTTCGTGAATGGCATGCTCGAAACGAATGTCTCCGTCGCGCCTGAACATGCGCAGCAGGCGCTGTTCCTCGACCTTGCCTTGCTCGCGAAGGTTCTGGATGAGTAGCGTGGCTGCTCCGGCTTGAGCGTCGTGCTCCAGCGCCCGGATTTCATCGATCAGTGCAGGAGCCGGGTATTCGTCGGCATCAAGGTAAATGATCCAATCGCCGGTCGCCAAGGCCAGACTGGCATTGCGCGCCGCCGAAAAATCGTCGATCCAGGGGAAATCGATGATTTTTGCACCGGCCTGTTGCAGGATTTCACGTGTTTCATCGCACGACCCGGTGTCGGCCACGCAGAGCTCGTCCCATAAACCGTCGGTGCCGGCGAGGAAGCGCGGAAGCTGCCTGGCTTCGTCGCGAACAATCATGCAGAGCGAGATCATGACCGGTGCCGGGGTATTGGCCGGTTTACACGCTGATGACCCGGTTCTTCCCGGATTTCTTGGCTTCGTACATTGCTTCGTCGGCTCGCTTGATAACGCTGGTCTGGTCGTCATCTGGCTTCATCTGGGTGACGCCGGCGCTGAAGGTGATCAGGACCTTTTCGTTGTCGTGCATGAAAAACTTGCGCGTCAGTTCGCGCTGCAGGCGTGCCAGTGCGTTGGCGGCATCATCCAGCGGTGTTTCCGGCAAGAGGATGATGAACTCCTCGCCGCCGTAGCGGGCAACGGTGTCTTGCGGGCGCAGGGTTTCGCGGCAGACTCGGGCCAGGTGCACCAGTGCCTCGTCACCCGCGCTGTGACCGAGGGAGTCGTTGAGCTTCTTGAAATTGTCGATATCGAGCAGGCCGACGCACAACAAGGTGTCATGGCGCGTTGCTCGGGCAACTTCCTTGTCGAACATTTCCTCCAGCCCGCGCCGGTTGAGTACCCCGGTCAACTGGTCGTAGCGAACCAAATTGCTGGTCGAGGCCAGTTCATTTTCCAGTTCCTTGATGCGCGCTTCCGATTCCTTGACCTTGGCCTGGGTCGACCGCAGCTCGTCGCGTGAATTGCGTGCAGTGCGCTGGATGACCTGGGTTTCGCGCATGACTTCGCCGAGCACGGTGCCCAGTTCGGAAATGTCCTTGGCCGAACTGATCCGTTCGGCACAGCCTTCGATCTTGTCGTGATAGTCGGAGGTCGCATCGGCAAAATCGGCCAGTTGGTCGACGAAACCGGCGAGCATTTTCTGCAGCGAGGATTTGGCTTCCTGCAGGCTGAATTTGAGCTGGCTTTGCTTGTAGATGACTTCTTTCAGGCGCCGCTCGGCATCGTCGAGCGTGCGCTGCGACAGGGGCTGGCCAATGATGTCGCGAACGACTTCGATTTGGCCGTGCAGCCAGTGGTCGTCAAGAACCAGTTCGGTGACGTTTTCGACGAGAAGGCGCAGCAGGCTGAGCAGGCTGCGCCGCAGTTCTGCCTGATCTTCGGCGAGCAATTCCAGCTTGAAGGCGAAGCGCTTGAGGCGGGTCAGGAATTCGCGCAGTTGCTCCGGCGTTGCGGCGCTGCGGATGTCGCCGGCCAGTATCTTGGCATCGCTGGAGAGCGGCGGCGACTCAAGAAGCTGGGTGGCAATTGCCGTTTCCAGTGTGAAGGCAAACAACTCCCGCAATTCAGGCAGCAAATCGTTGGCCTTGCCCGGTGAAAGAGCCGCCGCAGCAACAGGTGCTCCAGAGGGGGCAGCCAAGGCCGGCACATCGGCTTCCTCCCCTCGTTCATTCTCCTTGCCTTCGCCCCAGGACTTCATCAAGCCCTGCAGGCGATTGAACAGGGTTTCCGGATTGGCGCCGGCGCCGGCCAGCACATGTTCCAGTGCTTCACGCTTGCGGGCCGTGGTCAATCCGATGTGCTTGGCATCCCATTGACCGATCAGGTCGCCGATCAGCTGCGCCCAGGAAAGCTTCTGCATTTCAGTCAGGTTGGCGACGAAATCACCAAGACTGCTGCGGAAATCATCCCAGTTTTCTTTTTTGACGGCCTCATCCAGTTGCCGGGCCAGTCGCAGTTGATCCGGCGATGATTTTGGCAGTGCTGCTGCGAGCGTGCGTAACTGCTTTTCAGGAAAAGGCGCACCAACAGGTTTGGTGCCGCTGATTTCGTGATAAATCGTCAGGTAGTTGTCCGGCGTTGGCGGCGTACGGCGTGTCGCCAGCAAACGCAGTGTTTCTCGGGCGATTTCAAAGGGATTGGTCAGCGTAGACATGTCGAATCTTGTTTAACAGGCTATAATCCGGCCCCATTGCTTTGGGCCCCCGTAGCATGAAGGTCGTGCAGTTGATTTGTAATCATCAGGTAATGGTTCGATTCCGTTCGGGGGCACCAGTAAAATCAAACAGTTAGGCCATTCTTCGGAGTGGCCTTTTTGTTGTCGCAGGTTTTTCTGTGCTGCATGATGATAACCGGCGCGGCGAGCCTCGAAAATGCAATTTACACGAGCTTGCAATTGGGCGGCTTGGGGCGTTCTGGGCTGTCTGATTGTTGAGGAAGATATGATTCAGGGCATGGAAGATTGGACTGTGCAGCTTTCGGCGGTTATCTATCGCTGGGCGGGATACGTCTCGCTGAATCTGCTCGATGACCCCGCCCTGCTGGCTCTGGCTTTTTGCTGATATCGCAAGGTGCCTCGGCTGTCTTACTGTTTTTCCTGGCTCAAGAATCCGAGGCGCTGAGAGAGTCCCTGGCTTGCTTTCAGCATGGCGCTGGCAACCGGGCTGTCCCATTCGACATTGAATTCTCCAACCGGGCCGAGCGAGGTAATTGCCGCAACCATTTGGCCTGAGTGGTCATACACCGGGGCGCTGAAGCCATTGATCCCAGGGGTGAGGCTGCCGGTGGCGCGTGAAATACCTTTTTCGCGAATTTCGGTCAGGTTCTTTTCAAGTTGGCGGCGCAGCGTGGTGATTGCCACTTTGCTTGTTCCTGAGGCCTCATCGAGTTCCTTGTCGAGGAATTTCTTGAGGTAGGGGGAGCGATGGAAGGCGGCAAAAGCACGTCCGGTGGCCGAGTTGTAGAGCGGCAGCACCGTGCCGGCTCGCAGGGTGACGGTCACCGGCCCGCCGGCATCGGCGATGCGCACGATGGTTGCACCATGCGTGCCCCACACGGCAAGTGCGACAGTTTCCTGGACGGTTTCGCACAACTCTTCCAGGAACGGAACAGCGAGGCGTACCGGGTCCAGTCGTCCGAGGCCCGAGAGGCCCAGTTCCAGCGCGTAGGCACCCAGATCGTAACGTCCGCTGCCGCTGTCCTGTTCGACCAGTCCGATGCGCATGAAACTGACCATGTAGCGGTGGGCTTTGGCCGCAGGCATGCCGGCCCCTTTGGCGATGTCGCGCAACATCATCGGGCGATTGTTTGCCGCGATCACGTGCAGCAGGCGAAAACCAACCTCGATTGACTGAATTCCCTGCCGGTCGCTGGCGACTTTGGTGACCATGATTAAGCCTTGATCCTGAAAACCTCTATTCTATGCATGTAGGCCCGGCTTGCGGTGACGAATATAATATTGGGGAAAATAGAATAGTCCGGGAGGCTTCGATGCGAGCAGTGTTGGTGGCAAACCCCAAGGGGGGGGCAGGTAAAACGACGTTGGCGACAAATTTGTCGGGCGCGTTTGCCAACCAGAATAAAACGGTAACGCTGTGCGATCTGGATCGCCAGCAGTCGTCATTGCGCTGGATGGCGTTTCGCGACCCGGCATTGCCGCAGGTGACCGGTTATTTTGGCGGTGGGCAGATTGTGCTCAATTTGCCGAAGGAGTCGGATTGGGTGGTGCTTGATGCGCCAGCCGGACTGCAGGGATACAAGCTGTCAGATTACCTGCGGGTGGTCGATAAGGTCATCGTTCCGCTGGTTCCATCTGTCTTCGACATGGCAGCGACGGAAGATTTTCTCAACTCGATTCGCAACGAGATGCGTGGCCGCCGTCAGAGCATCGGCATTGTTGCCATGCGGGTTGATCCTCGGACCAAGGCGGCCGGGATGCTTGAGGAGTATATGAAGCACTTTGATATTCCCATTCTTGGTTACCTCCGCAATACGCAGAACTATGTCAATGTTGCTTCGCAAGGCATGACTGTTTTTGATCCGCCGCGTGCCAAACACAAGCGAGATGTGGCACAGTGGGAGCCTCTGCTGGAGTGGCTGCAAGCCTGACCACAGATTGAAAACGGGCGAATCGACATTTTTTCGATAAGTCCCTAAAGTTTTAAAAAGAACAGCCGTTGACCCATCTAGGGTGCGGCTGTTTTTTATTTTTGGGCAGTCGCCGTGTAGTTCCCACCGTTTTCAGCAGAATATTCCCAAGGGGAAGCATCATGGCCTCAATCGTCATCGGCATGACCACCGCGCAAATTGCTGCGCTGACCACTACGCAAATTGTGTCTTTGGGATCTGCGGATTACATCGCACTCTCCACTGCGCAACTTGCGGCGCTGACGACTGAGCAAATCCAGGCGATTGAAACCCGTGACCTGGCTGCCTTGACGACGGATCAGGTTTCGCTGGGACTGACGACCGAGCAAATTGCTGCGCTGACCACGACGCAAGCCCAGAATCTGGCGACCCGCCAGTTGGCCGCCTTGACCACGACCCAGCTTGCGGCCATGGAAACTGCCGATTTTGCTGTGCTGAAAACATCGCAGCTTGCCGCGCTGACGACCAACCAGATAGCCAAGGGGCTGACCACCGAGCAAATGGTCGCGCTGACCACGGAGCAAGCAGCGGGTTTGGGCAATGCCCAGTTGGCGGCGTTATCGACCGATAACCTGGCTGCCATGCAGACAGAAGATGTGGCGGCATTGAAAACGACACAAATTTCTGCGTTGACCACGACACAGATCAAGACCGGCCTGACGACGGAACAGTTGGTGGCGATGGGTACGGCCCAGATCGCTGCGCTGACCACGGCTCAGGTGGCACAAGGCCTGACGACGGACCAGATTGCAGCACTGACGACCAGTCAGGCTTCCAGTCTGACGACCAATCAGGTCATTGCGCTGACGACGACTCAGGTTGCTGCCATCGAATCGGCTGACATTGCTGCGCTGAAGACAGCCCAGATTGCCGCTCTGACAACAGATCAGGTGGCCAAAGGTTTGACGACCGAGCAGGTTGTAGCCCTGACGACCGATCAGGCTTCCAGCCTCAAGACGGCCCAGATTGCTGCGCTGACGACCGATAACGTGGCTGCTCTGCAGACCGAGGATGTGGCTGCGCTGAAAACGGCTCAGATTGCCGCGTTGACCACGACACAGATCAAGACCGGCCTGACCACCGATCAGTTGATCGGAATGGGCACTGCACAAGTGGCTGCGCTGACGACTGCCCAGGTCGCACAGGGGCTGACGACGGACCAGATCGCCGCATTGACGACCAGCCAGGCTTCCAGTTTGACGACCAATCAGGTCGTTGCGCTGACGACGACGCAAGTCGCCGCGATCGAGTCGACCGATATTGCCGCGTTGAAAACCGCTCAGGTGGCAGCCTTGACGACCGATCAGGTGGCCAAGGGGCTGACCACCGAGCAAGTCGTGGCGCTGACGACCGATCAGGCTTCCAGCCTCAAGACGGCCCAGATTGCTGCGCTGACGACCGATAACGTGGCTGCTCTGCAGACCGAGGATGTGGCTGCGCTGAAAACGGCTCAGATTGCCGCGTTGACCACGACACAAGTCAAATCCGGTTTGACGACCGATCAGGTTGTCGCATTGGGGACTGCCCAGGTGGCCGCGCTGACCACGGCCCAGGTGTCGCAAGGTCTGACGACAGATCAGATTGCTGCACTGACGACCAATCAGGCTTCCAGCCTGACGACCAATCAGGTCGTTGCATTGACGACGACGCAGGTTGCGGCGATTCAGACGGAAGATCTGGCGGCAATGAAAACTGCCCAGGTCGCTGCGCTGACGACGGCGCAAGTGGCGCAGGGGCTGACGACCGAGCAGGTTGTCGCCTTGACGACCGACCAGGCATCGAATCTCAAGACGGCTCAGATTGCAGCCCTGACAACAGACAATCTCGCCGCGCTGCAAACCGAAGATGTTGCCGCGCTGAAAACGACTCAGGTCGCCGCGTTGACCACGACGCAGGTCAAGACCGGCCTGACCACCGATCAGTTGGTGGCGATGGGTACGGCCCAGGTTGCCGCATTCACGACTAACCAGATTTCTCTCGGGTTGACCACCGACCAGGTGGCTGCGTTGACGACGAATCAGGCTTCGAACCTGACGACGAACCAGATTGCCGCGCTGACCACGACGCAAGTCGCCGCGATCGAAACCCAGGATTTCACCGCCCTGAAGACGGCACAAGTTGCTGCCTTGACGACCAGCCAGGTGGCTCAGGGTTTGACGACCGAGCAGGTGGTTGCGCTAACCACGGATCAGGCTTCCAATCTCAAGACGACCCAGGTTGCCGCCTTGTCGACTAACAATGTGGCTGCGCTGCAGACGGAAGACCTGGCCGCACTGAAGACAACGCAGGTTGCCGCGCTGACGACGGCCCAGTTGCAATCCGGCCTGACGACTGATCAGTTGGTTGCGATGGGCACGGCCCAGGTGGCTGCGCTGACGACCAATCAGGTCTCGCTGGGTCTGACGACCGATCATGTCGCAGCACTGACGACCGAGCAGGCGGCCAATCTGACCACCCGTCAGGTCGCTGCCCTGACGACCTCCCAGGTTGCCGCAGTCCAGACTCAGGATCTGGTGGCGCTGAATACGACGCAGGTTGCCTCGCTGACAACTGCTCAGGTTGCCCAGGGGTTGACGACCGACCAGGTCGTGGCACTGACGACCGACCAGATCACCAATCTCAAGACGGCGCAGATTGCCGCGCTGACGACAACGCAGGTTGCTGCGATCGAAACCGGCGACGTGGCTGTACTCAAGACGACGCAAGTTCAGGCGCTGACCACCGGCCAGGTATCCCAAGGTCTGACGACTGATCAACTGGTTGCCTTGACGACGACTCAGGCCGCCAATCTGGCGACGACCCAGGGTGTGGTTCTGACGACTACCCAGTTGAACTCCCTGGAAACCGAAGATGTGGCTGCCCTGCGTACCGCGCAGATTGCGGCCATGACCACAAGCCAGATTGCCCAGGGGTTGAATACCGCCCAGATTGCCGGTCTGACGACCGCCCAGATTCAGGCGCTGACGACTGCCCAGGCTGTCGTACTGACCACGGAGCAGTTGGCTGCAATGGAAACGGCCGACGTCGCTTCCCTCAAGACCGCGGTTCTGTCTGCACTGTTGACCAGCCAGATTGCCCAAGGCCTGACCTCTGCACAGGTCGCGGCTTTGACCACTGCCCAGGTTGCCTCGCTGACCACCGATCAGGTGGCCAAGGGGCTGACGACTGACCAGATCGTCGCGCTTGGCACGGAGCAGTTCGCCGCAATGCGGACACAGCAATTGGTCGCACTGACCACCACTCAAGTAGCCAGTATTGAAACGGCCGATCTTGCCGCGCTCAAGACGGCCCAGATCGCCGCATTGGAAACTAACCAGATTGCCAAGGGCCTCTCGACCGATCAGTTTGTCGCGCTGACCACCAACCAGGTGGCTGCCTTTACCACCGCACAGTTGAGCGCTGGTTGGACGACCGATCAGGTCGCCGCCTTGACGACTGATCAGGCTGCCGCTCTGGCGACACGCCAGGTGGCTGCACTGACGACGACTCAGGTTGCTGCCATCCAGACCGAAGATCTGGCGGCAATGAGCACGGCCCAGGTTGCTGCACTGACGACGGCTCAGGTGGCCCAGGGTTTGACCACCGACCAGGTCGTTGCCCTGACGACGGCTCAGGCGGCCGGCCTGAGCGCCGCCCAGGTTGCGGCATTGACGACGGCTCAGGTGGCCGCGATCCAGACGGCCGATCTGCAGGCTTTGCGCACCGCGCAAGTGGTTGCCCTGAGAACGGCCCAGATCGTCGCACTGACGACCGAGCAGGCTGAGGCACTAACGACGGCTCAGGTGAGCAGCCTGACGTCGGCTCAAGTCATGGCCTTGCAGACCGAGGATGTGGCTGCGCTGCAGACGGAAGATGTGGCTGCGCTGAAGACGGCGCAAGTCGCAGTGTTCACCACGGCACAGGTCGCAGCCTTGACCACGGCTCAGATCCAGTCCCTGCTGACCACTCAGGTTGCTGCGCTGACCACGGCACAAGTTGCCCAAGGTTTGAGTACCGATCAGGTTGCCGCACTGACCACAACCCAGGCTCGTTTTGGCTTGACTACGGCTCAGGTTGCCGCCCTGACGACAACTCAGGTCGCCGCGATGGAAACCGAAGATGTGGCCAGCCTGGCGACTGGCCGGGTGGCTGCATTCACGACGACCCAGATTGCCAGTGGCTTGACGACTGACCAGATCGCAGCGTTGGGCACGGCTCAGGTCGCCTCGCTGACAACCAACCAGATTTCAAAGGGCTTGACCACCGACCAGGTGGTGGCATTCAGCACGACCCAGATCACGGCTTTCTCTACGCAGCAACTCGCTGCCTTGACGACCAGTGGCGTGCAGGCGATCCAGACTGAAGATCTGGCTGCTCTGAAGACCGAACAGCTGATCGGTCTGACGACCAATCAGGTCTCGCTGGGTCTGACGACCGAACAGATCGTTGCGCTGACGACCAATCAGGCATCCAGCCTGACCTCGGCACAGATTGGCGCCCTGACGACGGCGCAGGTTGCTGCCATCGAAACGACCGATCTGCAGGCATTGAAGACGGCTCAGATCGCTGCCTTCAAGACGACGCAGATCGCCGCTTTCACGACCGATCAGATTGTTGCGCTGACCACGGCTCAGATTGTCAGTCTGGCCGGCATCCCGATTGCCGCACTGACGACAGCCCAGATCGCAGCACTGGAAACGGCTGATCTGGTGGTCTTCAAGACTTCGCAGATTCCGGCCTTCACGACCCAGCAAATTGCTCAGGGTCTGACGACGGATCAACTGGCCGCGCTGACCACGGCCCAGATTGCTGCCTTTACCACCGATCAGGTTTCCAAGGGCTTCACGACCGATCAGATGGCGGCACTGACGACGTCGCAGGCTTCCAGCCTGACGTCGGCGCAACTGTCATCTCTGACCACGACGCAGCTTGCCGCGATTGAAACAGCTGATCTGGCTGCCTTGACCACGACGCAGGTCACCGCCTTCCGGACGGCGCAACTGGCTGCCGGCTTGACGACCGAGCAGGTCGTGGCGCTGACCACCGCTCAGACGGCCGCCTTGACGACGACCCAGATCTCCGCACTGACGACAACGCAGGTCGCTGCGATTGAAACCAATGATTTCGCGGCTTTGACCACGTCCCAGATCGGATCGCTGACCACTTCGCAATTGTCGAAGGGCATGACCACCGAGCAACTGGTGGCGATGAAGACAACTCAACTGGTCGCGCTCAAAACCGCCCAGATTGCTGCTGGCCTGACGACCGATCAGGTTGCGGCACTGACCACGACACAGGCAGCGAACCTGCTTACGGCTCAAATCGGTGCGCTGACGACAAGCAATATCCAGGCGTTGGAAACGGCCGATCTGGCAGCGTTGACCACGACACAACTGGGTGGCCTGACGACTTCGCAAGCGGCCAGCCTGACGACCGAGCAGGTTGTTGCACTGACGACCGATCAGGCGGCAGCCTTGAGGACGGCCCAGATCGCCGCGCTGACGACGACCCAGGTTGCGGCGATCGAAACGGCTGATATTGCTTCCCTGACGACGGCCCAGATCGGTTCGCTGACGACGGATCAAATCGCCAAGGGTTTGACCACCGACCAGGTTGTGGCCCTCAAAACCAGCCAGTTGATCGCGCTGAAGACGGCGCAGATTGCGTCCGGCCTGACGACCGATCAGGTTGCCGCCTTGACCACGACGCAGGCGGCAAGCCTGCTGACGGCCCAGATTGCTGCCTTGACGACGAGCAATCTTCAAGCGCTGGAGACCGCTGACCTGGCCGCGATGACCACAGCTCAGCTGACCGGTCTGACGACAGCCCAGGCCGCCAGCCTGACGACGGAACAAGTCGCTGCGCTGACGACGGAACAAGCCGCTTCGCTGAAGACGGCCCAGTTGTCTGCCTTGACCACGACGCAAGTCGCCGCCATCGAAACGGCTGATCTGGCCGCGCTGACGACGGCCCAGATTGGCTCGCTGACGACGGATCAGGTGGCCAAGGGTCTGACCACGGAGCAGCTTGCTGCGCTGACGACCGCTCAGGCGGGGGCCTTGAAGACGGCGCAGATTGCCGCGCTGACGACGACGCAGGTCGCTGCCATTGAAACGGCGGATATCGCTGCGTTGACGACGGCGCAAGTCGCCGCGCTGACGACGGCGCAAGTCGCCAGTGGTTTGACGACCGATCAGATTGTTGCCCTGACGACCAGTTTGGTTGGTGCCTTTACAACAGCCCAGATGGTGGTCTTGACGACTGATCAAGTGGCGGCCTTCCAGACGGCAGATGTTGCCGCCTTGAAGACGACCCAGGTTGCTGCCTTGACGACCAGTCAGGTTGCACTGGGACTGACCTCAGCTCAGGTTGCTGCCTTGACGACCCTGCAGGTGGGTAGTCTGACGACTTCGCAGGCGGCCAGCCTGACGACCGAGCAGGTCGTTGCGCTGACCACCGAGCAGGCGGCTGCACTGAAAACGGCCCAAATCGCTGCACTGACCACGATGCAGGTTGCGGCGATTGAAACGGCGGATATTGCAGCGCTGACGACGGCCCAGATCGGTGCTTTGACCACTTCGCAGATTTCGAAGGGGGTCACGACGGAGCAGATCGTTGCCCTGAAGACCAGCCAGATCGTTGCCCTGAAGACCGATCAAGTCGCCGCAGGTTTGACCACCGATCAGGTGGCTGCCTTGACCACGGCGCAGGCTTCCATCCTTCTGACCGCCCAGATTGCCGCATTGAGTACAAGCAATGTCCAGGCATTGGAAACGGCCGATCTGGTCGCGTTGACCACGACACAGCTGGGTGGCTTGACGACTTCGCAAGCTGCCAGCCTGACGACCGATCAGGTTGTCGCACTGACGACCGATCAGGCGGCAGCCTTGAAGACGACGCAGATTGCCGCGCTGACGACCACCCAGGTTGCCGCCATCGAAACGGCTGATATTGCTTCCCTGACGACGGCCCAGATTGGCGCGCTGACGACGGATCAGGTCGCCAAGGGTTTGACCACCGACCAGATTGTGGCCCTCAAAACCAGCCAGTTGATCGCGCTGAAGACGGCGCAGATTGCGTCTGGTCTGACGACCGATCAGGTTGCCGCCTTGACCACGACGCAAGCCGCAAGCCTGCTGACGGCCCAGATTGCCGCATTGAGCACAAGCAATATCCGGGCACTGGAAACCGCTGACCTGGCCGCGATGACCACAGCTCAGCTGACTGGTCTGACGACCGCCCAGGCCGCCAGCCTGACGACGGAACAAGTCGCTGCGCTGACGACGGAGCAAGCCGCTTCGTTGAAGACGGCCCAGTTGTCTGCACTGACCACGACGCAAGTCGCCGCCATCGAAACGGCTGATCTGGCCGCGCTGACGACGGCCCAGATTGGCTCGCTGACGACGGATCAGGTGGCCAAGGGCCTGACCACGGAGCAGGTCGCTGCGCTGACGACGGCTCAGGCGGGGGCGCTGAAGACGGCGCAGATTGCTGCGCTGACGACGACGCAGGTCGCTGCCATTGAAACGGCGGATATCGCCGCCTTGATTACGGCACAAATCGCTGCGCTGACGACCAATCAGGTGGCCAAGGGTCTGACCACAGAGCAGATCGTGGCGCTGACGACGACGCTGGTCGGCGGTTTCACGACCGATCAGATCGTTGCGCTGACGACTGATCAGGTGGCGGCCTTCCAGACGGCAGATGTTGCCGCCTTGAAGACGACCCAGGTTGCTGCCTTGACCACAACGCAAGTGTCGACCGGTTTGACGACCGATCAGATCGTTGCCCTGACGACCTCACAGCTCGTTGCACTGACCACGTCCCAGGCGGCCAGCCTGAATACGGATCAGATCGTTGCCCTGACGACAACACAGGCTGCTGCGCTCAAGACCACCCAGCTTGCAGCGCTCACCACGGCACAAGTTGCTGCGCTTCAGACAGCCGATGTGGCTGCGCTGATCACGGCGCAGGTCGCCGCGCTGACTACCGCTCAGGTTGCTGCCGGATTGACGACGGAGCAGGTCGTGGCACTCGGTTCAACCCAGGTGCTGGCGCTGACCACCGCACAATTGGTGGCGCTGACGACCGACAATCTGCTGGCACTCGAGACTGCCGATCTGGCCGTGTTGAAGACGACGCAACTGGCTGCGCTGACGACAACGCAGGTTGCCCAGGGCTTGACCACCAATCAGGTTGTCGCCTTGACGACCGATCAGATGCGCAACCTGACAACCTCGCAAGTCGCTGCATTTACCACTGAGCAAATTGCGGCAATCGAAACAGCTGATTTCGCGGCCTTCAAAACGACGCAGATTGCTGCGCTGACCACGACGCAGATTTCGGCTGGCTTGACGACGTCCCAACTGGATGCCTTGAGTACGACACAGGTCGAAAGCTTTACCTCGACTCAGGTTGCCTCCTTTACGACCGATCAGATTCGCGCCCTCCAGCTTGGTACGCCACTGGTGCTCGACCTTGACGGTGACGGCATCGAAACGCAGAGCATCCGCAACGGTGTCCAGTTCGACATCTACGGTACGGGCGAGAAGGTCCAGACCGGCTGGGTGAGCGGCGGCGACGGCCTGCTGGTGCTGGATCGCAACGGTGACGGCAGCATCAATGGCGGTGGCGAACTGTTCGGCGAAGCGACGATCCTGTCGAACGGCCAGAAGGCCAAGACCGGCTACGAAGCACTGGCCGATCTGGACAGCAACGCCGACGGCGTGATCAGCCAGGGCGATGCCGCCTTCGATCAGCTACAGGTTTGGGTTGATGGCAACTCGGACGGCATCAGCCAGGCCGGAGAGCTGTTCAAGCTGAAGGATCTGGGCATCACCGAACTGAACCTGCAAGCCACCTCGTCGCCGACCCAGAACAACGGCAACATCGTTGGTCTGAACTCGGCTTACACGACGGCCGATGGTCAGAGCCACGAGATGGCCGACGTCTGGTTCCTGACCGGGAAAGTGAACAATCTGGTCCAGGCGATGTCGACCTACGGCGAGTCGGGCAGCACGAGCAATGCGCAGCCGGTCGATCCGGTCAGCCAGGCGACGGGCAGCAGTGCGACGAGCACGGTGGGTCAGCTGGTCGGTGTACTGAATCAGTACGATCCGAACGGTCAGCCGCTGCTCGGCAATGCCCCGAGTGCAGCGCCGAATCTGGTGCCGCAGCCGCTCGATCCGAACAATCCTGCGGTCAACGGCTTGCTGGCCAACGGAAAGTAAGTTGCAACCGGGCTGAGCGGGAGTTTGCCTGACCAGGCAGTCTCCCGCCGGCTCGTTTCTGAAAACGCTTCAATTTGGCACATTTCGTGCTCATGTAGTCTTCTGGAAACGAGTGCCCTCCGGGCCTATTTATGGCGTCGAGCATTGTCGGTTTGTCACCGGCTCAAATCGCTGCGTTAACTACGCAACAAATCGTGGCATTGACCACGGAGGACATGCTCGCCCTGCGGATTGATCAACTCGCAGCGCTGACGACAGAACAAATACAGGCACTGGAATCGCGGGATCTGGTGCTGATCGCTCCTTCCAAGCTGGCCGCCGGCTTCACACCAACCCAGATTGCAGCGCTGACGACCCGTCAGGTGGCGATTCTCAATCCGGTCCAGATGGCCGGCCTGACGACCGATCAACTGGCTGCGCTGGACCTTGAGGATGTTGCGGTTCTGCGTACTCACCAGTTGGCTGCGCTATCAACCGCGCAATTGACCGAAGGCTTGAGTGCCACCCAGTTCGCCGTGCTGGGCACGTCTCAGCTGATCGGTCTGACGACCCGCCAGATGGCAGCCCTGACGCTTGCCCAGTTGGGAACGCTGAGTACCGATGGAGTGGCTGCGCTGGGTACGGCCCAGATCGCCGCCTTGACGACGGCACAGATTGCCAGCGGACTGAGTGCGGCCCAGATCGCGGCTCTGACTACCTATCAGATTGGCGCCCTGACGACGCGACAGGTAGCGCAGGGCCTGACCACGGATCAGGTTGTCGCCCTGAGTACGGTGCAGGTGCGTTACCTGACACCGGCCCAGATGGCCGTGTTGTCTACCGAAAACATCGCTGCGATGCAGACTGAGGATGTCGCGGCGCTGAAGATGAACCAGATTGCGGCGCTGACTTCTTCCCAGGTGTCGCAAGGCCTGACAACCGAACAGATCGTCGCGCTGACCACCTTGCAGACGGCTAATCTGACCGGCAAGACGCTGGCAGCCTTTACCAATGCCCAATTGTCGGCATTGGAGCCGGAAGATTTCGCCTTGCTCAAAACAGCCCAGATTGCTGCGTTGACCACGGGACAGATCAACGGCGCCTTGAGTACCAGTCAAATATCGGCGCTCAGCACGCAGCAGGTTGCTGCCCTGACGACCAGCCAGGTTTCGCTTGGCCTGAGTACCGAACAAGTCCAGGTCTTGTCGACCGATCAGGTGGCTGCGCTGCGCACGACACAGATTGCCGCGTTGCGGACCGACCAGGTCGCGGCACTCGATACTGAAGACATCGCCGTGCTCAGTTCTTCACAGATGGCGGCACTGACGACGACCCAGGTGACCCAGGGCCTGACGTCGAATCAGATCATTGCCCTGAGTTCGACCCAGGTCGTTGGCTTGACCTCGGCACAGCTGACCTCGCTGGCCACCGAAACGCTGGGTTATCTCGATACCGATGATCTGGTAGCTTTGAAAACATCGCAAATTGCGGCGTTGACCACGACACAGGTGGCGATGGGGCTCAGCACGGCACAGGTGGCTGCGCTGACTACCGCGCAAGTCTCGCAAGGGCTGACCACGGCCCAGATTGCCGTTTTGTCGACGGCAAATATTGCCGCGCTGGAAACGCAGGATGTGGCTGTGTTGCGGACCAACCAGGTTGCCGCATTGACCACGCAGCAATTGAATGCAGGCCTGACCACCGAGCAGATTCAGGCGCTCTCGACATCGCAAGTCGCTGCCTTGAGCACGACCCAGGTTGCTCAGGGCTTGCGGCCGGATCAGGTTGCAGCGCTGACGACGACTCAGGTGCTCAATCTTGCCACGCAACAACTGGCCGCCATGACCACGCAGCAAGTCGGGGCGATCGAGACTGAAGATGTTCTGGTCCTGAAAACCAGCCAGATTGCGGCGTTGACCACGACACAAGTGGCGCAGGGGCTGAATGCCGGTCAAGTCGGGGTGCTCAGCACCAGCCAGGTCGCGCTCGGTTTCAGTACCGCCCAGATCGCGGCGCTCACGCCAGGCAATATCGGCGCCTTGCAGACCGATGCCGTTGCTGCGCTCGGTTCATCGCAGGTCATCGCGTTGACCACGACGCAACTGAAAAACGGTCTGACAACCGACCAGTTGCAGGCCATGACGACGGCCCAGATTGATGTCCTGACCACGCGCCAGGTGTCGCAGGGTTTGACGACGGATCATGTCGTGGCCCTGACGACCGAACAGGCCGCAAGTTTGCGCACGCAGCAGATCGCCGCCCTGACAACCGCCCAGGTCGGTGCGCTGGAAACGGAGGATCTGGCTGTCCTGAAAACAGGCCAGATTGCCGCGTTGACCACGACACAGGTGGCGCAAGGCTTGAGTACCAGCCAGATCGCCGCCTTGACGACCGACCAGGTACAAGGACTGACGACGCGCCAGATTGCTGCCCTGACGACCGATCAGGTGGCTGCGATCGAGACGGAAGACATTCAGGTTTTGCGCACTACTCAAGTTGTCGCCTTGTCTACAACCCAGGTGGCGCAGGGCCTGACGACCGGGCAGATCGTTGCCTTGACGACCGAGCAGGTGGCCGGGCTGGCGACGCAGCAGGGCAGTGCGCTGAGTACCGGGCAATTGCAGGCTTTGCAGACCGAAGATGTCGCCGCACTGAAAACCCAGCAAATTGCCGTGTTGACCACGACGCAGGTGGCACAAGGGCTGACGACCGAGCAGGTTGCCGCCTTGCAAACGACACAGGTTGCGGCGCTGACCACGACGCAGGTCGCCCAGGGGCTGACGACCGATCAGTTCATGGCATTCAACTCGGATCAGTTGCGGGCGCTGACTTCGCGACAACTGGCCGTGTTGTCGACCACCAGCTTGCAAAGCATCGATCCGCTTGTCCTCGCCAGTTTGCGTACCGACCAGGTTGCCGCCTTGACGACAACGCAAGTTGCGTCGGGGCTGACCACCACCCAGGTCGCTGCCCTGACTTCGTTGCAGGTCAGCAATCTGACCTCCGCCCAGATCGGAGCGCTGACGACCAGCCAGGTGCTTGCGCTCGAAACCGAAGATTTCCAGGCTTTGCGGACGGCCCAGATCGTCGCCTTGAAAACGGCGCAAATTGTTGCGTTGACCACGGAACAGGTCGTTGCACTGAGCACCTTGCAGGCCGGCGCATTGACCACGGCACAAATTGCGGCATTGCAGACCGAGGATATTGCCGTCCTTGAGACGGAAGACCTGGCCGTCCTGAAAACCCGTCAGATTGCTGTGCTGGGGAGCAGTCAGGTTGCGGCCTTGACGACCGAGCAAATAGCCAGTCTGAGCAGCACCCAGATCGCCGCCCTGGGTACTGCGCAGGTGCAGTCCGGTTTGACCACCGAGCAGATCGTTGCGCTGACCACGAGCCAGGTACGTTTCGGGTTGACCAGCGCGCAGCTGGCCGCGTTGGGAACCGAGCAGATTGCGGCCATGGAGACTGAGGATTTTGCCAGTCTGGCCACCGGGCGGATTGCCGCACTGAGTACGACTCAAATCAGTCAGGGCGTGACGACCGAGCAGGTCGCGGCATTGACGACAGCGCAAATAGCTTCGCTGACCACGCGCCAGATCAATCAGGGGCTGACCACCGATCAGGTGGTGGCATTGGGCAGCGATCAATTGCTGGCCTTGTCTACCCAGCAATTCGTTGCGTTCACGACGGATCAATTGCAGGCGATCGAAACCGCCGATCTGGCTCAACTCAAAACCGCGCAACTGGTTGCCTTGAGTACGACCCAGATTGCCTTGGGGCTGACGACCGAGCAGATCGCCGGGCTAACGACCTTGCAGGTCGCTGCCTTGCGTACGGCGCAATGGGCGGCGATGGGCACCGCCCAGATCGCGGCACTTGAAACGGAAGATTTGCAGGCCCTCAAGAGCGCCCAGATTGCTGCCTTCAAAACGGCGCAGATCGCTGCGCTGAGTACGGAACAAATCGTCGCACTGGGAACGGCTCAGGTCGGTGGTCTGACATCGGCACAGCTTCTGGCGCTCGGGAGCACGGGGGTTGCCGTATTGCAGACGGAAGACCTGGCGGTGCTCAAGAGCGCGCAAATTGTGGCGCTGGCGACGGATCAGATCGCAGTCTTGTCGAGCGAACAGATTGCCAGCCTGAGCACGGCGCAGATTGCTGCACTGACCACCCGGCAGGTTGCCGAGGGCCTGGGTACGAGCCAGATCGCCGCTCTGACCACCGAACAGGTGCGTGCCGGGCTGACCACGGCGCAGGTCGCGGCCCTGACCACGGCACAAGTCGCCGCGCTGGAAACTGAAGATATCGCCAGTCTGGCCACGACACGGCTGGTCGTGCTGAGCACTTCGCAACTGGCCGAAGGTCTGACAACCAGCCAGCTCGCTGCGCTGGGGACGACCCAGATTGCCGCGCTGACCACCCGTCAGCTTGCCCAGGGCCTGAGAACCGACGTGATCGTTGCGCTCAGTACCGAGCAGGTGGCCAGCCTGACGACGCGGCAGATATCCGCCCTGGCAACCGATCAGCTCCAGGTGCTTGAGACTGAGGATGTCGCTGCGCTCAAAACATCGCAGATCGTTGCCTTGACGAGCCAGCAGCTCAGCCTCGGCTTCGGCACGGCACAGATTGTGGCATTGCAGACCGGGCAGGTTGCCGCCCTGTTGACGACACAACTGGCTGCATTGACGACCGATCAAGTGGTCGCGATCGAAACCGAGGATATCCAGGCACTGAAAACCAGCCAGGTGGTCGGGCTGAAAACCAGTCAGATCGCGGTACTGACGACGGAACAAATCGTTGCTTTGACGACGGCCCAGGTCGCGGCGCTGCAGACGGTTCAGGTGCAGTCTTTCGCGGTCAACCAGGTCGCGGCACTGGAAACGGCTGACCTGCGTGCCCTGGGAAGCAGTCAGATCGCCGCCCTGGGGACCAGCCAGATTGGGCAGGGGCTGAGCACCTTGCAGATTGCTGCGCTGGCCACTTCGCAAGTCGCCGCATTGACGACGAACCAGATCACGCTCGGGCTGACGACAGCCCAGCTGGCTGCATTGGGAACGAGCGGTCTTGCGGCCTGGAATGCCAGCCAGGTCAAGGCGCTGACGACTCAGCAGATTGCCCAGGGCCTGACCACCGAGCAAGTGGCGACCTTGACGACCAGCCAGGCGGTTAATCTCGGCACCGAGCAGTGGCAGGCGTTTACCACGGCCCAGGTGGCCGCACTGAATCCCCACCTGATTCAGGCGCTGACGCCGACCCAGATTGCTCAGGGATTCACGACGCAGCAAATCGCTGCCTTGACCACGACCGAACTGGCTTCGCTGAGTACCAGTCAAATTGCCTTGGGTCTGACGACGGATCATGTCGTGGCACTGACCACCAGCCAGATGGCTGCGTTTACGACCAGCCAGATGGCCGCCTGGGGGACCCAGCAACTGGCTGTGCTGCAAACCGAGGATCTGGCCGCGCTGGCCACCGGGCAAATTGTTGCGCTGGGTACTCAGCAGCTTGCCCAGGGATTGTCCACGGCCCAGATCGTTGCCCTGTCGACCGCACAGGTGACCGCACTGACGACTGCGCAGGTGGCCGCCCTGGGGACGGCGCAGATCGCTGCGATTGAAACCCGTGATTTCGTCGTGATGCGGACATCGCAAGTTGCTGCCCTGGCGACAAACCAGGTGGCGCAGGGCCTGACGACCAGTCAGCTGGGCGTACTGACGACGATGCAAGCGGTTGGCATGACGACCGATCAGTGGAGTGCCTTGACGACAACCCAGGTGGCGGCACTCGATCCGCATCTGATTCCCTATCTTCAGCCGGAACAGATCGCCCTCGGCTTTACCAGCAGCCAGATCGCCGTACTGACAACGGCTGAAATTGCTTCGCTGACCACCGATCAGATTTCGCTTGGCTTGACCACGGCACAGGTGGCCGGCCTGACGACCGCGCAAGTGGCGAGCTTGACGACAAACCAGCTGGCCTCGCTGACGACCACCCAGATCGGCGCAATCGAGACGGTTGATATTGTTGCCTTGCAGACCAGCCAGATCGGGGCGCTGGGCAGCAGCCAGATTGCAGCTTTGTCGACCACCCAGATCAAGGCGCTCGAAACGGTCGATCTGGCAGCCTTCAGCACCAGCCAGGTGACTGCGCTGACGACGACCCAGGTTGCCCAGGGCCTGACGACGGATCAGATTGCCTCGCTGACCACCACGCAGGCCATCGGCATGACGACGGCGCAGTGGGTCGCCCTGACGACCAGCCAGGTTGCCGCGCTCAATCCGCATTTGATTCCCTACCTGTTGCCGGCCCAGATCGCCCTCGGCTTTACAACCAGCCAGATTGCCATGCTGACGACGGCAGAAGTCGCCTCGCTGACCACGGCGCAAGTGGCGCAGGGCCTGACGACATCGCAGGTGGCCGGTTTGACGACGGCGCAGGTGGCCAGCCTGACAACCAACCAGGTGGCCGCTCTGACGACGAGCCAGATTGGCGCCATCGAAACGGTTGATATCGTGGCCTTGCAAACGCGCCAGATCGCTGCATTGACGACGGCGCAAATAGAAGCCTTGTCGACCACGCAGATCCAGGCCATCGAAACGGTCGATATGGCCGCGCTGAAAACCAGCCAGATCATCGCGTTGACCACGACACAGATATCCACCGGCCTGACGACGGATCAGATCGCCGCACTGACGACCACGCAGGTTGAAAGCTTTACCTCGACCCAGATTTCTTCCTTTACGACCGATCAGATTCAGTATCTTGATGTGTCGACCCCGCTGGTGCTCGATCTTGACGGCGACGGTATCGAAACGCAGAGCATCCGCAACGGCGTCCAGTTCGACCTGTACGGCACGGGCGAGAAAGTCCAGACCGGCTGGGTGAGCGGCGGCGACGGCCTGCTGGTGCTGGATCGCAACGGTGACGGCAGCATCAACGGCGGCGGCGAACTGTTCGGCGAAGCGACGATCCTGTCGAACGGCCAGAAGGCCAAGACCGGCTACGAAGCACTGGCCGATCTGGACAGCAACGCCGACGGCGTGATCAGCCAGGGCGATGCCGCCTTCGATCAGCTACAGGTTTGGGTCGATGGCAACTCGGACGGCATCAGCCAGGCTGGCGAGCTGTTCAAGCTGAAGGATCTGGGCATCACCGAACTGAACCTGCAAGCCACCTCGTCGCCGACCCAGAACAACGGCAACATCGTTGGTCTGAACTCGGCTTACACGACGGCCGATGGTCAGAGCCACGAGATGGCCGACGTCTGGTTCCTGACCGGCAAGGTGAACAATCTGGTCCAGGCGATGTCGACCTACGGTGAGTCGGGCGGGACGAGCAATGCGCTGCCGGTCGATCCGGTCAGCCAGGCGACGGGCAGCAGTGCGACGAGCACGGTGGGTCAGCTGGTCGGTGTACTGAATCAGTACGATCCGAACGGTCAGCCGCTGCTCGGCAATGCCCCGAGTGCAGCGCCGAATCTGGTGCCGCAGCCGCTCGATCCGAACAATCCTGCGGTCAACGGCTTGTTGGCCAACGGAAAATAGCAGGGAAAGTGGGCATAAATGAAAAATGTGACATTAGCCCTAAATGTTTGAGGATTTTCGCCGTTATAACCGGTGGACACTATTGTTTCGTCCTGTGGGCGGCGTTGGTTGGCGGGTAACGCAGGCGCGACAGGACGAATAACTCTGAAGGGATAGCATCATGGCTTCAATCGTTCTGGGTATGACCACAGCGCAAATCGCTGCGCTGACGACAACGCAGATTGTTGCGCTGAATACAGACGACTGGGCGTCCCTCAAGACTACTCAGATCGCTGCGCTGACGACGACCCAGATCCAGCATATCGAGACGCAGGATCTGGCGGCGCTTTCGACGACCCAGTTTGCCAAGGGTTTTACCACGGCACAGATTGCTGCCCTGACCACCGACCAGGTTTCGTTCCTTGAAACCGCCGATGTGGCCGCCCTGACGACGGCACAGATTGCCGCCCTGACGACGAACCAGATTGCCCTGGGCCTGACGACGGCTCAGGTAGTCGCACTCAGCACCGACCAGATTTCCAAGGGCCTGACGACGCGCCAGATCGCCGCGCTGACGACGGAACAGATTGTCGCGCTCGATACATCCGATGTTTCCAGCCTGACGACCGCCCAGGTCGTTGCCTTGGGGACCGATCAGGTGGCCGCACTTGAAACGGCCGATATTGCCAATCTGAAAACAGCCCAGATTGCGGTGCTGAGCACGACCCAGGTTGCCCAGGGTCTGACCACGGCCCAGGTCGTTGCGCTGACGACGGCGCAGGTGGCTCAGGGTTTGACCACGGCTCAGGTCGCTGCGCTGTCCACGGATCAAGTGGCGGCGCTCGAAACGGCCGATGTCGCCGTTCTGCGTACCAACCAGATTGCGGCGCTGAGCACGACCCAGGTTGCCCAGGGTCTGACCACGGCGCAGGTCGTTGCGCTGACGACGAGCCAGATTGCCCAGGGCCTGACGACGCGTCAGGTTGCCGCTTTGACGACCGAGCAAGTGGTCGCACTGGAAACTTCCGATGTCGCCAATCTGACGACCAGCCAGCTGGTTGCGTTCGGAACGGATCAGATTGCCGCCCTCCAGACGGCCGATATTGAAGCGATGAAAACGGCGCAAATTGCGGCGTTGACCACGACACAAGTGGCGCAGGGCCTGACCACGGAACAAGTGGTGGCACTGACCACGGCGCAAGTGGCCCAAGGTTTGACGACGGCGCAAGTCGCCGCACTGACGACGGAACAGGTTGCCTCGCTGCAAACGGCGGATGTTGCCGCCCTGCGGACGAACCAGATTGCCGCGATGAGCACGGCACAAATCGCCGAGGGTTTGACCACGGCCCAGGTCGTCGCCTTGACGACGAACCAGATCGCCTTGGGTCTGACGACCGCTCAGGTTGCAGCCCTGACGACCGATCAGGTGGTTGCGCTTGAAACCGAAGACGTGGCCAACCTGAGAACGGCTCAGGTGGTCGCGCTGAAGACGGATCAAGTTGCCGCCCTCCAGACGGCCGATATCGAAGCGATGAAAACGGCGCAAATTGCGGCGTTGACCACGACACAGGTGGCGCTGGGCCTGACCACGGCTCAGGTTGTCGCCCTGACGACGGCCCAGGTGGCTCAGGGGGTGACTACATCGCAAGTTGCGGCACTGACGACGGAGCAGGTTGCGGCGCTGCAAACGGCAGATGTCGCCGTGCTGCGTACCAACCAGATCGCCGCGATGAGCACGACGCAAGTCGCCGAAGGTTTTACCACGGCACAAGTCGTCGCACTGACGACCAACCAGATTTCACAGGGTTTGACCACGGCGCAGGTTGCCGCGCTGACGACCGATCAGGTCGTGGCGCTGGACACCGAAGATGTGGCCAATCTGAAGACGGCGCAGGTTGTTGCGCTGAAGACCGATCAGGTGGCTGCGCTGCAGACGGCCGATATCGAGGCGATGAAAACCGCCCAGATTGCCGCGTTGACCACGACACAGGTGGCAGAGGGCCTGACTACCGGACAGATTGCCGCCTTGACGACGGCACAGGTCTCAGCCGGTCTGACCACGTCGCAGATTGCGGCACTGACCACTGAGCAGGTGGCTGCCATCGAAACGGTCGACGTTGCTGTTCTGCGTACCAATCAGGTTGCTGCCCTCAGCACGACACAAGTTGCCCAGGGTCTGACGACTGACCAGGTGGTGGCCCTGACCACGACGCAAGTCGCCAAAGGTCTGACGACGGCACAGGTTGCCGCCCTGACGACCGATCAGGTCGCCGTACTGGAAGGTGTAGACCTGGCCGTGCTGACGACCGGTCAGATTGTCTGGCTGTCGACGGATCAGATTGCGGCTGTCAAAACGAGCGACATTGGTCTGCTGACCACCGCCCAGATTGCAGCGCTGACGACGAACCAGGTTGCCTTGGGTTTGACCAGTGCCCAGGTCGTTGCCCTGACGACGGCCCAGGTTGGTGCCCTGACGACGGCCCAGGTTGCCGCCCTGACGACCGAGCAACTGAGTGCCATCGAAACGACCGATATCTCCATCCTGAAGACGGCACAAGTCGCTGCCTTGAGTACGGCGAATGTTGCGGTACTGAGTACGGCTCAAATTCTGGCGCTGACGACGGCACAACTGGCGGCGCTGACGACGGCTCAGGTTGTGGCGCTCGAAACGGCAAATATCGTCGCTCTCGAAACAGCCGATTTTGCTGCCCTGCAGACGCGCCAGATTGCTGCATTGACGACGGATCAACTGGTTGCCGTTGAAACAGCCGATATTGCGGTCCTGAAGACCCATCAGGTGGCAGCCCTGACGACGACTCAGGTTGCCGCGATTACCAGCGCCCAGCTTGTCGCCATGACCACCGAGCAAATCGCCAAGGGGATGACGACAGCCCAGGTAGCTGCCTTGTTGACCGATCAGATTGTTGCTCTCGAAACAGGTGATCTGGCAGCGCTGACCACCGCCCAGATTCAGGCTTTGACGACGACACAGGTGGCCGCTGTCACGACCGCAGGGATTGCTGCGCTGACGACTGCTGGTGTTGCTGCACTGACGACCAATCAGGTCTCGAAGGGGCTGACGACCGATCAGATCGCTGCGCTGACGACCCTGCAAATTGCCTCGGGCCTGACGTCGGCCCAGTTGGTGTCGATGACGACCGACCAGATCGCCGCATTTGAAACGGCTGATATTGGCAAGTTGAAGACCAGTTATGTTGCCGCGCTGACGACTCAGCAAGTCGCGCTGGGCCTGACCAGTGTTCAGATTGTTGCCATGAGCAGTGCTCAACTGGCTTCGCTGACGACGGCGCAGGTTGTCGCTTTGTCCACAGAAAATGTTGCTGCGATTGAAACCTCAGATCTGCAGTCGCTGACCACCGCCCAGATCGGTGCTCTGAAAACGGTACAGGTTGCCGCGCTGACCTCCGATCAAATGGTAGCCTTGACGACCAACCAGATTGCCAAGGGACTGACCACGGCACAAGTCACTGCGCTAACCACTGAGAATCTGGCAGCCATGGAAACGGCCGATGTCGCCGTATTGACCACCGGCCAGGCGCTTGCTCTGGGTACTGCCGGCATTGCGGCACTGACGACAGCGGGTGCTGCAGCACTCAATACTGCGGCCGTCGCAGCATTGACGACCAATCAAATTGCTTTGGGTTTGACCTCGGAGCAGTTGGCGGCGATGACCACCCACCAGATCGTTTCCTTGACGACCGATCAGGTCGCCAAGGGGATGACGACCGACCAGGTTGCCGGCTTGACGACAGCACAGGCTGCCGCTCTGCGGACGATGCAGGTTGCTGCGTTGTCTACTGCCAACGTTGCCGCACTGGAAACAGCCGATGTCGCGGTGCTCAAGACCGCACAAATTGTTGCACTGACGACGGCTCAGATAGCGTCCGGGCTGACGACGGATCAGGTCGTTGCGCTGACGACAGGCCAGATTCAAGCTTTGACGACCGCCCAGTTGCAGGCGATGACGACGGACGGTATTGCCGCAATCGAGACGGCCGACTTTGCGGTCTTGAAGACGGCACAGGTCGCTGCACTGAAGACCTCGCAGGTTGCCGCACTGACCAGTGCGCAAGTGGTTGCCCTGACGACGGAACAAGTCGCCAAGGGTCTGACGACGGCGCAGGTTGCCGCACTGACGACGGACAACATCGCTGCACTTGAAACGGCTGATGTGGCTGCCCTGACGACAAGCCTGGTTTCCTCTCTGACGACATCCGGTGTGGCTGCGCTGACGACGGCCGGTATTGCTGCGCTGACGACGGCCGGTGTCGCTGCGCTGACCACGGCACAGCTGGCTTCCGGCCTGACGACGGATCAGGTGATTGCCTTGACGACGGCTCAAGTCCAGGCGCTCAAGACGAACCAAATTCAGGCATTGACCACCGACGGTGTTGCTGCGATCGAGACGACTGACTTTGCTGTACTGAAGACGGCGCAGATTGCTTCCTTGCTGACCTCGCAGGTTGCCGCACTGACCAGTGCGCAAGTGGTTGCCCTGACGACGGAACAAGTCGCCAAGGGTCTGACGACGGCGCAGGTTGCCGCACTGACGACGGACAACATCGCTGCACTTGAAACGGCTGATGTGGCTGCCCTGACGACAAGCCTGGTTTCCTCTCTGACGACATCCGGTGTGGCTGCGCTGACGACGGCCGGTATTGCTGCGCTGACGACGGCCGGTGTCGCTGCGCTGACCACGGCACAGCTGGCTTCCGGCCTGACGACGGATCAGGTGATTGCCTTGACGACGGCTCAAGTCCAGGCGCTCAAGACGAACCAAATTCAGGCATTGACCACCGACGGTGTTGCTGCGATCGAGACGACTGACTTTGCTGTACTGAAGACGGCGCAGATTGCTTCCTTGCTGACCTCGCAGGTTGCCGCACTGACCAGTGCGCAAGTGGTTGCCCTGACGACGGAACAAGTCGCCAAGGGCCTGACGACGGCGCAGGTTGCCGCACTGACGACGGACAACATCGCTGCATTTGAAACGGCTGATGTGGCTGCCCTGACGACAAGCCTGGTTTCCTCTCTGACGACATCCGGTGTGGCTGCGCTGACGACGGCCGGTATTGCTGCGCTGACGACGGCCGGTGTCGCTGCGCTGACCACGGCACAGCTGGCTTCCGGCCTGATGACGGATCAGGTGATTGCCTTGACGACGGCTCAAGTCCAGGCGCTCAAGACGAACCAAATTCAGGCATTGACCACCGACGGTGTTGCTGCGATCGAGACGACTGACTTTGCTGTACTGAAGACGGCGCAGATTGCTTCCTTGCTGACCTCGCAGGTTGCCGCACTGACCAGTGCGCAAGTGGTTGCCCTGACGACGGAACAAGTCGCCAAGGGCCTGACGACGGCGCAGGTTGCCGCACTGACGACGGACAACATCGCTGCATTTGAAACGGCTGATGTGGCTGCCCTGACGACAAGCCTGGTTTCCTCTCTGACGACATCCGGTGTGGCTGCGCTGACGACGGCCGGTATTGCTGCGCTGACGACGGCCGGTGTCGCTGCGCTGACCACGGCACAGCTGGCTTCCGGCCTGACGACGGATCAGGTGATTGCCTTGACGACGGCTCAAGTCCAGGCGCTCAAGACGAACCAAATTCAGGCATTGACCACCGACGGTGTTGCTGCGATCGAGACGACTGACTTTGCTGTACTGAAGACGGCGCAGATTGCTTCCTTGCTGACCTCGCAGATCGCCGCGCTGACTAGCGCCCAGGTGGTTGCCCTGACGACGGATCAAGTCGCCAAGGGTCTGACCACGGCACAAGTGGCTGCGCTGACGACAGCCAGTGTCGAGGCTCTCGAAACGGCTGATGTGGCTGCGCTGACGACGAGTCTGGTGGCGGCGCTGACGACTTCCGGCGTTGCCGCACTGACGACGGCAGGAATCGCTGCGCTGACGACGGCCGGTGTCGCTGCGCTGACGACGGCACAGCTTGCTTCCGGTCTGACGACCGAGCAGGTGGTTGCACTGACTACCGCCCAGATTCAGGCACTGACGACGACGCAACTGCAAGCACTGACGACGGATGGCGTTGCAGCCATCGAGACGACGGACTTCGCGGTGCTGAAAACGGCGCAGGTGGCTGCACTGAAAACTTCGCAGATCGCTGCGCTGACCAGTGCCCAGGTCGTTGCCCTGACGACCGATCAGGTTGCCAAGGGTTTGACGACTGCACAAGTTGCCGCACTGACGACGGATAACATCGCTGCGCTTGAAACGGCCGATGTCGCTGCGCTGACAACAAGCCTTGTTTCTTCCCTGACGACTTCCGGCGTTGCCGCACTGACGACGGCAGGAATCACTGCGCTGACGACGGCCGGTGTCGCTGCGCTGACCACGGCGCAGGTTGCTTCCGGCCTGACGACCGAGCAGGTGGTTGCACTGACTACCGCCCAGATTCAGGCACTGACGACGACGCAACTGCAAGCCCTGACGACGGATGGCGTTGCAGCCATCGAGACGACGGACTTCGCGGTGCTGAAAACGGCCCAGGTGGCTGCACTGAAAACTTCGCAGATCGCTGCGCTGACCAGTGCCCAGGTCGTTGCCCTGACGACCGATCAGGTTGCCAAGGGTCTGACCACGGCCCAGGTAGCTGCGCTGACGACAGACAGCATCGCTGCACTTGAAACGGCTGATGTGGCTGCTTTGACGACGAGTCTGGTGGCCGCGCTGACGACATCCGGTGTGGCCGCGCTGACGACGGCAGGAATCGCTGCGCTGACGACGGCCGGTGTTGCCGCGCTGACCACGGCGCAGCTTGCTTCCGGTCTGACCACGGAGCAGGTGGTTGCTCTGACCACGGCCCAGATTCAGGCTCTGACGACCACTCAGATTCATGCGCTGACGACGGATGCTGTGGCAGCGATTGAGACGACCGATTTTGCGGCCCTGAAAACAGCGCAAATTGCTGAGTTGAAGACTTCGCAAGTGGCCGTGCTGACCAGCGCCCAGGCGGTTGCTTTGACGACTGGCCAGATTGGTTCGCTGACGACGGCTCAAATCGGTGCTTTGACCACAGACAATGTGGCTGCTCTTGAAACAGTCGATATTGCCGCATTCAAGACTGCTCAACTGGCTGGTTTCTCGACGACTCAACTGGTTGCCTTGAGTACGGGGCAGGTCGAGGCTTTCACCACGGCACAAGTGGCTGCCTTGTCGACCGATCAAATTCAGGCGCTGAGTCTTGGCACGCCGCTGGTGCTCGATCTTGACGGCGACGGCATCGAAACGCAGAGCATCCGCAACGGCGTCCAGTTCGACCTGTACGGCACGGGCGAGAAAGTCCAGACCGGCTGGGTGAGCGGCGGCGACGGCCTGCTGGTGCTGGATCGCAACGGTGATGGCAGCATCAACGGCGGTGGCGAACTGTTCGGCGAAGCAACGGTACTGTCGAACGGCCAGAAGGCGAAGACCGGCTACGAAGCACTGGCCGATCTAGATAGTAATGCCGACGGCGTGATCAGCCAGGGCGATGCAGCCTTCGATCAACTGCAAGTCTGGGTCGATGGCAATTCGGACGGCATCAGCCAGGCCGGCGAACTGTTCAAGCTGAAGGATCTGGGCATCACCGAACTGAGTCTGAATGCGACCTCGTCGCCGACCCAGAACAACGGCAACATCGTTGGTCTGAACTCGGCCTACACGACGGCCGACGGTCAGAGCCACGAAATGGCCGACGTCTGGTTCCTGACCGGGAAAGTGAACAATCTGGTCCAGGCGATGTCGACCTACGGCGAGTCGGGCAGCACGAGCAATGCGCTGCCGGTCGATCCGGTCAGCCAGGCGACGGGCAGCAGTGCGACGAGCACGGTGGGTCAGCTGGTCGGTGTACTGAATCAGTACGATCCGAACGGTCAGCCGCTGCTCGGCAATGCGCCGAGTGCAGCGCCGAATCTGGTGCCGCAGCCGCTTGATCCGAACAATCCTGCGGTCAACGGCTTGTTGGCCAACGGAAAGTAAGTTTCCAGCCTCCTCAACGGCACTCCTGAATCAGGGGTGCCGTTTTTATTTGTGACCCGTTTTTTTGCATCAAACAGGCAGTGCCGGATCGGGGCGATTAAAAAGATTCTGCCTGAATGCTGCGCAGGGGCCGAGATTCAGGTATTTTTGTCAAATTATTCGCATGTCTGGAGATGCCGTTGGAAAACAATCTGCACATTGGCGGCCGTGAGCCGAAAGATGGCTGGAAAATCCTGAATATTCAGGCCGGGCCTGCGGTCGATTACATCGGTGATATTTGTGATCTTTCCCAGTTTGCCGACAACAGTTTTGATCGCATCTACGCCAGCCATGTGCTTGAGCATGTCGCCCAGACCAAGGTGCTCGGTGCTTTGTCCGGAATTATCCGGGTGCTCAAGCCGGGCGGAGAGTTCATGGTTTCGGTGCCGGACCTGGAAATTCTCTCTCACCTGATCATCAGCCCGACCGCTTCGGTGGACACTAAATTCCACGCTATGCGGATGATGTTCGGTGGTCAGGTTGATCCGCACGATTTTCATTACTTTGGATGGACGCCGCAGTTTCTCCAGTCCTTCCTGACGCAGGTCGGATTCCGTGAAATCAAGCGGGTCGACTCTTTCGGCTTGTTCTCGGATACCAGCGATTTCAAGCCGTATGGTTTTCCGATCAGCCTTAATATCAGCGCGCGGAAATAGCTTGCTTCGGTGTGGCCGGGGAGGGCTGCACGAATGATGTTTTCGATAAAGCAATGATCTTTCGTACGGAATAGCTCAGGATGAATGCCAAGGTACCTCAAAAAACAACGCAGCCCGATACGGTCAACCCGATCGCCCAGGCCCTCGAATTGCAGCAGCAAGGGAAAGTGGTCGAGGCCGAGGCAGCCTTTCGCAGCATTCTGCAGAGCAATCCGAACGAAGCCGTGTCGCTTTATTCGCTCGGGATCATCGTGCTCGGGCGCGGTCAGCGCGAAGAGGCGCTGGCGCTGTTCCGGCATGGTTGCGAGACATCCCCGGCTTTTGCCTACAACTGGTTTGGCTATGCCAACACGCTGCAAGCCCTGGGGCGTCGCGATGAGTCGCTGCTCGCCTACGACGAGGCGATCAAGGCCAAGCCGGACTACATCGAGGCGCTGGTCAATAGCGGCGTGCTGCTGCGCGACATGTATCGCCACCACGAAGCCTTGACCCGCTTCAACCAGGTACTGGAAATCGATCCGAATTATCCGAATGCGCTCGGTAACTGCGCCATTCTGCTGACCGAGTTCAAGGAAAGTGCCAAGGCGATTGCCTTGCTCGAACGCTTGCTCGCAACAACGCCCGGTTACGATTACGGCCTCGGCCTGCTGATGTACGAACGCCTGCATATTGGCGACTGGAGCAATTTCGAGACCGAGCGCGAACGGATCATTGAAGGTGTGAGGGCCGGCAAGCGAGTCTGCAAGTCGCTGGCTTTCATGGCGCTCTCCGATACCGCAGCCGATCATTTCGAATGCGCCAAGATTTTTGCCAGCCAGTATTGCCCGCCGGCCAAGGAACCGCTCTGGAAGGGCGAGCAATACGGCCACAAAAAGCTGCGCATCGCCTATGTTTCTCCCGATTTGCGCGAACATCCGGTAGGGCACCTGATGTGCGGCATCTTCGAACATCATGACAAGAGCCGTGTCGAGACGATCGCCATCTCGCTCGGGATCGACGACAAGAGCCGCTTGCGTCAGCGCATGCTCGATTCCTTTGATCATTTTGTCGATGTGCGTGGCTGGACCTCACAAAAGATCGCCGAAAAAATGCGCGAGATGGAAGTCGATATCGCGATCGATCTCGCCGGCTACACCGCGGATTCACGGATTGATCTGTTTTCCTGGCGCCCGGCGCCGGTACATATCAATTTCCTCGGCTATCCGGGAACCTTGGCGGTCGATTACATGGATTACATCCTGGCCGACCGCCACATCATTCCGCCGGAACATCAGGCCTTCTTCAGCGAGAAGGTCATTTACATGCCGGATTCGTATTTGCCGACAGACCAGAACCTGGCCATCGCCGACGAGACGCCGACACGCGAAGCCTGCGGTCTACCGGCCAGCGGGGTCGTTTTCTGTTCCTTCAGCCACGATTACAAGATTGCACCACCGCTCTGGAAAGTCTGGATGTCGCTGCTCCAGAAGGTGCCGGACAGCGTGCTCTGGCTCGTTGCGCGCAATGAGCTGACCCAGGCCAACCTGCGTCGTTCGGCCGAGGCCTATGGCATTGCCCCGGAGCGCATCATCTTTGCCGGGCGCGTGCCGCGCGTTGAAGACCATCTGGCGCGTTATCGCCTGGCCGATGTCTTCCTCGATACCTGGCCATACAACGCCCATACCACGGCAGCCGATGCGCTGACAGCCGGTCTGCCGGTGGTGACTTACATGGGCGGCGCCTTCCCGGCTCGTGTGGCCGGCAGTTTGCTGCACGCCATCGGCCTGCCCGAGCTGGTGACCCATTCCTGGGAAGACTACGAAGCGCTGGCGCTCAAGCTGGTGACGGATCGCGATCTGCTGGCCGATGTGAAGCGCCGTCTGGCCGAAAACAAGAAAACCCATGCGCTGTTTGATACCGCATTGTTCTGCCGCAATCTGGAAGAGGTGCTTTTCTCTGTCGCCAAAACGCCGCTCGACGAGGCGCCAGCGATCGACGTGCCGGATCCTGCCGTCGCCGAGCCGGCCGTGCCGGTCGGGCTGGCTGCGCTGGAGGGCGAACTGGAGAGTGCCGCCCAGTTGATCGCCCAAGGCAATTATCCGCAGGCGGAATTGCATGTTCGCTTGTACCAGCGGGCCGGCGGCCAGAATCCGCGTGCCGCGCGCCTGCTCGATCAAGTGGCGCATGGTTATGGCTTGCCGCAGGGCTTTGAATTGACCGAGAAGACCCTGCCGGTTGCTGCCGGTGAAAAATATCTGTTCATCCGTGCCTGGGGCTACGGTTTCTGGAGCGATGTGCACCATGTGCTCGGCCAGTTGCTGGTTGCCGAACTGACGCATCGCGTGCCGATCATTTGGTGGGGCGAAAACAGCTTGTTCCGCGATGCCGCCAATCCGAATGCCTTCGAGTTGTATTTCCAGCCGATTGCCCGACGCAATCTGGCCGAGCGTCTGGGCAGCCTGTCGATTTACCCCGCCAAGTGGAACAAGGACAATCTCTACGGTCCCGCGGTCAACCCCTGGCAGGGGCCGGATTCCAGGATGGCCGCGCCGTTCCTGTTTGCCCGGCCGGAAGATGTGGTGGTCAGCGATTTTTACGCCACAGTGGCCTCGATTCAGCCATGGATGGCACCGAGCTCAGCCTATTTCGGATTGAGCGACGAGGAAATCTACGCCCGTCTGTGTGAGAAATATCTGCGGCCGGCGCCGACGATCAGCCAGAAGGCCGAGGCGTTTTATCAGGCCAATATGGCCGGTCGGCACTGGGTTTCGGTTCACGTGCGCGGCTCGGACAAGGTGCATGAATCGCCTGAACTGCATCGAACCAATTTGCAATACTTTGGCTTCGTCGACCGTATCGTTGAGCTGAATCCGGAGATTGGCGTTTTCCTGCTGACCGACTCGATCGAGGTTCACGAGAGCTACAAGGCGCGCTACGGCGACCGTCTGGTGACCACGCCGGCCTTGCGGACCGATACCAATGTCGGCATTCACCTGCAGGGCCATGACGGCTATGCAGTCGGCGAAGAGGTGATGATCGACGTGCTGCTGGCGATTCGCGGCAGCTATTTCATCGGCAACAAGGAATCCAATGTTTCGCTGGCTATTTCCAGCCTGAAACGCTGGCCGCCGAATTTTGCCTTCCTGCTCGGCGATAAGAGCGGGCGGTCGGAAAACTGGTTCCTTTATCGCGGGCATACCCGGACGCTGGAGGCCTGCCGTCTGTGCAATTCGTCGCTTGAACTGGCCTTCGAGCGCGAGGTGCTGGCCCGTTATCCGGTCAAGTACTACCGCTGTTCCGGCTGTGGTGCCTTGCAGACCGAGCGGCCTTACTGGCTGGGTGAGGCGTATTCGGGGCTGGCTGAACGTTTTGATACGGGCAAGGCCTCGCGTACCACGGTCAACTTCCTCGTTTTGCCCAAATTGCTCGATATCCTCGGCATACAGAAAAACGACCGGGCACTCGACTTTGGTGCCGGCACCGGTTTGCTGACGCGCCTGATGCGCGATGTTGGCTACGACTTCTTCGCCTACGACAAATACGGCTCGGGCGAGTTTGCCGGCGCCTACCTGTGGCAGGAACTGGCGCATCGTTGCCGACTGGTCACCATGTTTGAAGTGGCCGAGCATTTTGATGATCCGCTGGCCGAGTGGGGAAGGATCTTCGCGCTCGATCCGGAGGTTGTTATCGGTAGCACCGGTATTTTCCAGGGGCAGGGCGCCGACTGGAATTATTTGTCGCCGGAATCCGGTCAGCATCTCTTCTTTTACTCGCTCGATGCATTGTCCGTGCTGGCCGCCAGGTTTGGCCGCACGGCCTACCATGTCGGGATGTATTTCATTCTTGTCAAAAAGCCGCTTGAGCCGGCAGCCTTGGCGGAAATCCAGGTGTGGCGCGATGGCCTTTATCCGGCCGGGAAAAACACCTTCGACCAGTGGCTGGGCAATCCTTATGGCAACGCGGTGCGCGACAATGCCGAAATCCTGGCCCGGACGCGCCTGCGCAACGGCCAACGGCGGATTGCCATCGACGGTGTTTTCTTCCGCTTCAATACGGGGATTTCACGGGTCTGGCGCAGTTTGCTGGCCGAGTGGTCGGCCACCGGTTTTGGCGAATTCCTGGTGGTGATTGACCGCGAGCGTACCGCGCCGCGTTTCCCCGGCATCTGCTATATCGATGCGCCACAGCACCAGTACGCCGACATTCCGGCCGATCAGCGCATGTTGCAGGCCATCTGCGACCAGGAAGGGATCAGCCTGTTCATTTCGACGTACTACACCACCCCGGTGACGACCCCGGCAGCGTTGATGGTGCTCGACATGATTCCGGAGGTCATGGGCTTCGATCTGCAGAATCCGCAGTGGCTCGAAAAGCACCGGACGATTCGCTACGCCAGCAAATACCTCTCGATCTCGGAGAGCACGGCGCGTGATTTGCGGCGTTATTTCCCGGAAATTCCGGCAGAGGATGTGGTGACCAGCTACTGCGGATCGGACTTCCGCAAGCCGCCACTGGCCGATGTCGAGCGATTCAAGCAGAAATTCGGTATTGAGCGCCCCTATTTCATGATTTCCGGTGTGCGCAGCGACTACAAAAATGCGGTGCTGTTCTTCAAGGCATTCGCCGAACTGGGCGATGCGCGCAAGGACTACGCCATTGTTTGTACCAACTCGAACTACGCCCTGGAGCCGGAAACGGCCGGGTTGGTTGGCGATGCAGCGGTGCACATGGTGGTCTTGTCCGACGCCGAGTTGCAATGCGCCTATCGCGGTGCGATTGCCCTGGTCTACCCGTCGCGTTACGAAGGTTTCGGCCTGCCTGTGCTGGAAGCCATGGCCTGTGCCTGCCCGGTGATTACCTGCCGGATCAGCTCGCTGCCGGAAGTTGGCGGCGAGGCGGTGCGTTATGTCGACCCTGACGACCCGGCGGAAATGTTGCAAGCCATTCAGGAGGTGCAGGTTCCGGCGCGGCGTGAAGAGTTGCTGGCGCTGGGCGAAGTCCAGGCCAAGCGTTTTTCGTGGGCGAAAATGGCGCGCGAAGTCGAGCAGGCTTTGGCAACCTGGGCTTGCGAGCTGCCCGGCACAGGAGAAAAGCGCTGATGAAAGCATTGATTTGTGGTGCCAATGGCCAGGATGGCAGCTATCTGGCCAAACTGCTCCTGGCCAAGGGTTACGAAGTCTGGGGAACATCGCGTGATGTCCAGACCTCATCCTTGTCCAACCTGAAAGCCTTGGGGGTTGAGCAGCAGGTTCATCTCGTTTCGATGGCCCCGAACGACTTTCGCAGCGTGCTCAACGCTTTCGACCGGAGCGATCCGGACGAGGTCTACTATCTTTGCGCCCAGAGCTCGGTCGGCCTGTCCTTTGAACAACCGGCGGAGACACTGGACAGCATCGTCATGGGCGTCCTCAATTTGCTTGAGGTCATCCGGCTGCGCAAGAAATCAGTGCGCTTTTACCATGCCAGTTCAAGCGAGTGTTTTGGCGATACGAGCGAGTTGCCGGCGGATGAGAGCTTCCCGTTCCGGCCGCGCAGTCCCTATGCCGTGGCCAAGGCGTCGGCGCACTGGCTGGTCAGCAATTACCGCGAATCGTATGGCTTGTTCGCCTGCAACGGCATCCTCTTCAACCATGAGTCGCCTTTGCGCCCCGAACGCTTCGTGACGCGCAAAATTATCCAGTTTGCCCGGCGTATCGGTGAGGGGAGCGGTGAGCGCCTCAAGCTTGGTCGCCTCGACATTTGTCGCGACTGGGGCTGGGCGCCGGAATATGTCGATGTGATGTGGCGCATGCTGCAGGTCGATCAGCCGGATGATTACGTCGTGGCAACGGGGGAGTCGCATACCCTGGAAGATTTTGTGGCGCAGGCCTTTGCGCTTTACGGGCTGGATTGGCGGGCGCACGTCGATGTATCACCCGAGCTGTTCCGGCCGACCGATTTGCAATGTAGCCTGGGTAACCCGGCGCGGGTTCGGGATCGGCTGGATTGGCAAGCGCAATACCGGATGAGCGATGTGATCCGGATGATGAGTGTCGCCTGAACACCCGTGAATTGGCTGGACAAGCCTGTCTCGGCAAGGGATTGGCGTAGCCGCATGGTAGCATTCAGGTCCATGGGAGACAGATGGCAAAAATGACCGGGCAAAAGCGTCCCGAAGCCACTATCCGGAAGCCTTCTGGCTTGTCCGGGGCTTCTTGCCGCCTGCTGATCGCCGGTCTTGCTGGATTGATCCTGAGTGGCTGCCTGGCCAAGCGCAGCAATTATGACGTGCCGGTTGTGCCGGTTGCTCCGCAGTTCAAGAACACGCCGCCGGCGACCGACGGGAAAGCCGCACCGGATTCGCTTTCCGAGAAGGATGCGCGTCCTTTGCCGTCCAGCGGCGATGCCGCCGGCTTTGAAGATTGGTGGCGCTCATTTGGTAGCCAGGAACTCGATGGCCTGGTCAATCGCGGTTTGGCCAACAACCCCGATGTTCGTATCGCGACGATTCGTCTTGCACAAGCCAAGGCTCGCTCCGATCAGGCGAAAGGCGGCTTGTTGCCCAGTCTTTCGTTGCCGACGGTAGCAGCGCGCCAGGCGCCCGGAGGGACGGTGGGAACCGTGCCGACTGGCGGTTCGCCGCGCGCGCCGCAAAATGCCTTTCAGGGCAGCCTGCGCAGTGAATTGCGGCTTGACGTCTGGGGCGAGCAAAGTTCGCTGATCGATTCGGCCAACCTTCAACTCTGGCGTGCTGCCTATGAGCGCGACAATGTTCAGCGCAACGTCGCGGCCAGCATCGTTTCCAGTTATGTCGAGTATGCCTCCCTGAATGACCGCCTGCGTATTGCCCGCGATACGGAAAAGGTCCTCAGCGCAACACTACGTACGATGCAACGCCGACTTGATCTGGGCGATGCGACACTGGGTGATTTTGAACAGCAGAAAGCACTGGTTTTCGGCTTGCGTGCGGCAATCCCGACCATTGAGCAACAGCGCGAAGATGCCTTGAATTCGCTGGCTTTCCTGGTGGGCTCGGTTCCCGGCGCCATTTCACTGTCGGATGTCGGGCTTGATTCGCTCAGCGTGCCTTCGGTTGTGCCGGGCTTGCCGTCTTCGCTGCTGCTCCGTCGTCCCGACGTGCGCATGGCGGAAGCCAGACTGCTGTCGGCCGATGCCGATATCGACGTGGCGCGAACCCGTATCCTGCCGCCGGTCGACCTGTCGGCGCAAAGTGGCTACAGCAGCAACATGCTGTCGCAGTTCTTCCTGCCCAAGTTTTTCTTCTGGAGCACGGTGGCTAGTGTTACGGCGAGTATTTTCGACGGCGGCAAGCGCGAGGGCGAGAAGAAGTACAGCGAGGCCATGTATGAGGAAATGGTCGAGAATTACGCCCGGACAATTTATCAGGCAATGCGCGAAGTCGAAGGCGCTCTGGCCACGATTCGCCTGGCCGGCAAGCGGCTGGATGCGCAGCGCGAGGCTGCCGATGCAGCCCGCCGTTCCTGGGAAATCAATACCAAAGTCTACGCCATGGGTGGCGCCGATCATCTGACCTTGCTTGAGTCGGAGCGAACTTATCACCGCTATCTTGATGAGTTCCAGCGCTCGCAGATGGAGCATTACCGTGGTTACACCGCTCTGTTTCTGGCTTTGGGCGGCGGCGTCCGGGTGGCTCCTCCAACGCCGGGCCAGGGTAAGCGTCCGGTCGGTGAGCTGACCGGACGGCTTGAAGCATCTAAACCTGCGGTCAACCCGCCGGAAAAGGCTTTTTCCGTGAATGGCGTCGATCTCGCAACCAATGATCTGAATCCCTTGGCGGGTGTCAGTGCCCAGGGTTTCTGGCAAGTCGAATTGCCCGGTCTGTATCACCGCAATACGGTGGGGGCCGCATGGCGCGATTTGCGCAGCCGTTACCCGAAGGAAATGGATGGCCGCATGGTTCGTCCGCGGCTGAATGGCCGGATCGATGACAGTGTCGAAGGGCAGGAGGCATGGTACCGACTTTATGTTGCCAGCTTTGCCTCGCCGCTTGAGGCCCAGGATTTTTGCGGAAAATTGCTGGCTAATCAGGAGCGTTGCCGCGTCGTCAATGCCCGGGGCGACGAGGTTCCTGCCGACGTACTGGCCGCGACTGCCGCGCCGACGGCGGCTGCGGCTGCGGCTGCGGCCAGTTTGCCCGTCGAGCCGCCGGCCAGCAGCGAGACGGTGCCGGCCAAACCGGCTGCGTCAGTTTCTGAGATTGCTGCGGTCGACAAGGAGAGTAGTGATCGCAAGGAGCGCATTGCCCATACGATCCAGCTGGCCGCCTTCTCCAATCTTGAGAATGCGGCGATTGCGAGCGCCGTCTGGCAATTCCGCGGTTACGACGTTTATGTGGCAGAGACGCGTGGTTCGGATGGTCGTTTGTGGTACGCCGTCAGAACCGGTGTTTACCCTCAACGGCGGGATGCCGCCAATGCGGCGCAATTGATTCGCCGGAAAGACGAGGCGCCCGCCGTTCTGGTTCCGACGTTGCTCGATGCCAACGGGCAACCGGCACAGGTTGATATCAGCGATGTGCTGAGTGTCCGGCTGGGTCAGGAAAGTCAGGTTTTGCCCGAGCCGCCGGAGGCTGCTCCGCCCGCGGTGTCGGCTGATGAAGCCGTGCCCAGGATTGTGCCGGAAAGTGTGCGTCAGGCAGGTAAGGTCAAGCCGAAATACGCGGTTCAACTGGGCGCGTTTTCAAGTCCTGAAAATGCCGAAGTGTCGCGTAAATACTGGCAAGGACGGGGTGTGAATGTTGATGTCGCGCCGCTGCGCGATGCCGAAGGTCGTCCGTGGTACGGCGTACGGACCGGTGAATTTTCCCAGCGCCGCGATGCCGCCACCCTGGCGCTGCAGCTCGGCCGGAAGGAAAGCGCCAGTGCGATTGTCGTTGCTGTTGCGGTCGACCCTGCCGGCAAGGCAGAAATCAATGAGCCGATGATCGAGCCGCCGGTCGCTCCTGCTGCTCCCATGCCGGAAATCGTCCGGGATGCCGTGCCCGTTTCCGCCAAAGCCGATATTGCCCCGAAACCGGTGGCACCGGCGCTTGCTCCTCGTTTTTCGATTCAGCTGGGTGTCTTCGCGAGCATTGAAAATGCCGCCAAGGCGTTTGCCGAATGGCAGTTGCTGGGCTATGAGCCGTACGTTTGCGATGCCGGCGAAACCCCGGGCAAGCCGCGTTTTTCTGTTCGCACCGGCACCTTTGGCAGCAAGCGGGAAGCGCAGGCGATGGTGCGTACCATCGAGCGCCAGGAGTCGCGCCGCGGCCTGGTCGTGCCGGCCGTGTTTGCTGCCGATGGCCGTCTCAGTCGTATCGATGTCTCGCCGTTGCTCGATAATGCCGCTTCCGTTCAACCTGACAACCTGACTGGCAACGATGTCCGATAAGTTCCCTCACACCATCGTTCAATGTCTGGCGGCAATTGCACAGCATCATGGCCTGGCGGTCAGCCCTGATCGCCTGATTCACGATTACGCGCTGGCCGACGAAGAGCCGGAAGGTGCGATGCTGCTGCGCATGGCGACCGAGATCGGCCTCAAGGCCAAGGCCGACAAGCTGTCCTGGGAAGGCCTCTTTGCACAGGAAGGCGTTTTTCCTATCCTGCTCAGGTTGACCGCAGGAAGCGGCATGATTCTGGTCGGTGTGCGGACCGAGGAAGGTGAAAAGAAGGTCGCCGTGCTCGACCCGACCGCAGACATGGCTGATGTCATCCTGCTCGGGCAAAACGAGTTTTGCAGTCGCTGGGATGGTGATGTCATTTTCATCAAGCGCACGCATTCGCTTTCTGACCCTGGGCAGCCGTTCAGCCTGCGCTGGTTCATTCCGGAAATTCTCAAGCAGAAATCGGCTTTCCGCGACATCGCCCTGGCTGCTATCGCGATGAATCTGCTGGCCCTGGCTTCACCGATGTTTTTCCAGGCAGTCATCGACAAGGTGCTGGTTCACCAGAGCAGTTCGACGCTCTGGGTGCTGACGGTGGGGGTGATCATCGCCCTGGTTTTTGACTCGACCTTTGTTTATCTGCGCCAGTTCCTGTTGCTTGCCGCAACCAACAAGATCGACATGCAACTGACGCGCCGGACCTTCGGCAAGCTGCTTTCGCTGCCAATCGATTATTTCGAGTCCAATTCGGCCGGTGTCGTTACCCGCCACATGCAGCAACTTGAAAGCATCCGTAATTTTCTGACCGGGCGTTTGTTCTTCACGGCGCTCGATGCGTCCGCATTGCTGATCTTTTTGCCGCTGCTTTTCGCCTATTCGGTCAAGCTGGCCACCATCGTTCTCGGTTTTACCCTGCTGATCGCAGCGATCATTGCCGGCCTGCTGCCGACCTATCGGCGCCGGCTCGATGCCTTGTATTCGGCCGAAGGCAAGCGTCAGTCGCTGCTGGTTGAAACCGTGCATGGCATGCGGACGGTGAAGGCGCTGGCCATCGAACCCACCCAGCGCCGAATCTGGGACCAGTTGTCGGCCGAAGCGATCACAACCCATTTCAGGGTCGGTCAGATTTCGATTACGGGTGCGGCCATTACTGATTTCCTCGGTAAATTGATGCCGATCACGATCATTGTCGTCGGTGCGCAAGGGGTTTTCGACCATACGATGACGGTCGGTGTACTGATTGCTTTCCAGATGCTGTCCGGGCGGGTCGTCAATCCGCTGATCCAGATTGTCGGGCTGATCAACGAATATCAGCAGACGGCGCTCTCGGTTCGCATGCTCGGTGAGGTCATGAATCGGCCTTCCGAAGGGCGTGGTGGTGCGGCGGGGCTGCGTCCGCAACTGGTTGGCGAGATCTCGTTCGATGACGTGACTTTCCGTTATCCCGGTTCGAGTGCCACCGCACTTGATCGTGCCAAATTCACCATTCCGCCGGGGGCCGTGGTTGGTATTGTCGGCCGTAGCGGCTCGGGCAAGACGACGCTGACCAAACTGATCCAGGGGCTTTACCCGGTCCAGGAAGGGATTATCCGTTTCGATGGGGTGGATGCGCGGGAGATCGATCTGGCCCATTTGCGTCGTCAGGTCGGTGTCGTGTTGCAGGAAAATTTCTTGTTCCGCGGTTCGGTGCGTGAAAACCTGACCATGACCAAGCCGGATGCTTCGTTCGAGGAGATCGTTGCGGCAGCTCGCGCTGCTGGCGCCGACGAGTTTATCGAGCGGATGCCGCAAGGGTACGACACGATCCTCGAAGAAAATGCCTCGAACCTGAGTGGCGGGCAGAAACAGCGCCTATCGATTGCCCGTTCGCTGCTTGCCAAACCGCGTATCCTCATTCTCGACGAAGCTGCCAGTGCGCTGGACCCTGAGAGCGAGGCCATCTTCATCAAGAACCTTTCACAAATTGCCGTTGGTCGAACCGTGGTGATGATTTCGCACCGTCTGTCGACCCTGGTCAATGCTCACGCGATTCTCGTCATGCAGCGCGGCCATCTGGCCGATTGTGGGACGCATCAGGAGTTGCTGGGGCGTTGTGAAACCTATCAACAGCTATGGAACCAGCAGACAAGCCATCTGTGAGCGCGAAAAAAGACAAGTCCGCAGACACGGCCATCGAATTCCTGCCGGATGCCGATGAAATCGAGCGTCGACCGCTGCCGCGTTCGGCACGGATCACCGTTCACGTTCTGTTGGCCGCGCTGATTTCATTTTTGCTCTGGGCCTCGCTGTCTGAAACCGATCTTGTCGTTACGGCGCGTGGCCGGCTGATCACGCCCTTGCCCAATATTATTGTGCAGCCACTAGAAACGGCCATCATTCAAGGCATCAATGTCCGGGTCGGGCAAGTGGTCAAGAAGGGGGAGCGTCTTGCAACCCTGGATCCCACCTTTACCGAGGCGGATGAAACCCAGTTGCGTTCGCGCTTGCATAGCCTGGAAAATCAGCTAGCGCGTCTCGAGGCTGAGTTGTCCGGCAAGCCGATTGTGGTTGCCGACGTCAAGGATGCCGATACCTTGTTGCAAAACCGACTGGCCGAAGAGCGCCGGGCAAGCTTTGGTTCGCAGAGCAAACGCTTCGAAGAGGCGATTGCCCGGGTCCGCGCCGCAATCGAGACCAACCGCGGCGAACAACAGGGTTTGTCTTCGCGCGTTCGTGTCCTGCGTGACATGGAATCGATGCAGAGCGAGCTGGTTGCCCAGAAATATGCCGTTCGCGCCCGTCTGCTGGAGGCTCAGGACCGCTTGATCGATGCCGAGCGAAACATGCAGGGGGCACAAAATCGGGCGCAGGAATTGCGCAAGGAGTTGGGGGCGCTGGAGGCAGAAAAGGTCTCCTTCGAAACCGGCTGGCGCCAGAAAATCATGGAAGAGTTGCTGGCCATTTCGCGTGAGCGCGGTAATGTCGTCGAGCAGTTGCAAAAAGCGGATAAGAGAAATCAACTGGTTGTTCTGAATTCACCGGCTGATGCGGTTGTGCTCGAAATTGCCAAATTGTCGACGGGCTCCGTGGCCAGGGCGGCCGAGCCGATGTTTACGCTGGTGCCGATTGGCGGCGACCTGGAGGCCGAGGTCAAAATTGATTCGGCTGATATTGGCTACATCAAGGTGGGCGATGCTGCACATGTCAAACTCGATGCTTATCCGTTTCAGCGTCACGGCGGGCTGGAGGGGGCCTTGAGCACGATCAGCGAGGATGCCTTCCGGCGTGAAGCCGACCCTTCCTCTGGTATGGAGGCTTTCTATACGAGCCGGGTTCGTTTGAACCAGACGCGTTTGCGCAAGATGCCTGAGCAAGCCAGATTGCTGCCCGGCATGACGTTGACCGCAGAAATCGTTGTCGGCAAACGATCGGTCATTTCCTACCTCATCTGGCCGTTGGTCCGGGCGCTTGATGAGTCGGTTCGCGAACCCTGATCTTCAGCCTGCTACGGTCTTTCCGTGAGTTTCCAGCCTGCCAGCAAAGATCACGAAGCCTTCCGGGAAACTCGGCGAGCAGCTGAGGCCGGACAAGGCAAGGCACAGTACAGCCTGGGTTTGATGTATGCGAATGGCGTCGGTGTCGAGCAGGATTTTAACCAGGCGCTATATTGGTATCGCAAGGCTGCCGACAAGGGCGTTTCTGCCGCGCAATACATCCTGGCCGGCAAATATGCCATGGGGCAAGGGGTTGACCGCGACATTCGCGAAGCGCTCTCGTGGTATCTGAAAGCCTCGGAGCGAGGCAACTCACGCGCCTTGTTCAAGCTTGGCCAGATGCTGAGCGTCCCGCAAGAGGATTTTGCCAATAGCTGCTTCGAAAAGGCCGCCGAAAAAGGTGTCGTTGAAGCCCAGCTGATGGTGGGCGCCCGTCTGGCTTCAGGGAGTGGTGCTGATCAGGGACGGGCTGCTGATTGGTACCAGAAGGCGGCAGAAAATGGCGCCCCTTCCGCCCAATACATTATTGGCACGCAGTACCAAAGTGGCAAGGGCGTGGTTCAGGACCTGGTGCAGGCCGTCGCCTGGTACCGTAAGGCCGCACGTCAGGGATTTGCTGCCGCCCAATCCCAGCTGGGTTTGATGTACGCGCGTGGCGAAGGCGTTGCCAAGGATAACCGTCAGGCCGTTTCCTGGTTGAGTCGGGCGGCCGAGCAGGGGGATGGCGAGGCTCAATATCAGCTGGGGGTGATGTACGAGCAGGGGCTCGGTGTCGCTGCCGACCCGCTGACGGCGGAAAACTGGTATTTGAAGGCGGCTGATCAGGGGGATTTGCGCGCTCAGTTGCGCCTCGCTCGTTTGTATGAGGACGAGCGCCCGATCCTTGCCGTTGAGATGTATCAGCGAGCGGCCGAACATGGCAATCCGGAGGCGCAACTGGCGCTCGGCAAGCTTTATGCCGGCGGGCTTGGTTTTGAGCCTGACTTTGACAAGGCGCTTGGCTATTTGCTGGCGGCCAGTCAGCAAGGTGAGGCCGGGGCACTGATGGCTCTCGCGCAACTGCTTGACCGCGAATCCGTCAGTATGACGACGCAGTGGTACCGCCGGGCAGCCGAGGAGGGGGTGACAGATGCTCAGTGCCGCATCGGTCATCGTCTGGCGACGGGGCAGGGGACGGCACAAAATCTGCAGGAGTCGCTGTTCTGGTACATGCTCGCTGCAGAAAAAGGATCACTTGAGGCACAGCATGCGGTTGCCGATGCCTATATGGCGCAACGCGATGTCGCCGATAGTCTGGAGCAGGCTGTTGCCTGGTACCGGTCGGCTGCCAAGCAAGGCTTCGCACAGTCCCAGCGTGTCTTGGGATCGCTTTATGCGCGAGGCGAAGGCGTTCCGAAAGATAATCGGCAAGCTGCATCGTGGTGGCTGAAGGCGGCAGAACAAGGCGATTCCGACGCTCAGCTTTACTTGGGGCAATTATTTGAGAAAGGTGGCGGAGCGACGGCCGACCGGCATGCCGAGCAGTGGTATGCGCGTGCAATGGAGCGAGCCATTGATAGCCGACCGATGGTTGCGATGCTCGCTTTGCTCGCCAGAAAAAAGTCGCCCGATGCGCAAGTCTGGTTCCGGCAGGCGGCAGAGGAAGGGGTTTCGGCAGGTCAGCATTTTTGGGCCGATTGGCTGGTTGACCGGGAGGGAGGCCTTCTCGATGCCGAGTCGCTGAACTGGTATTTGCTGGCAGCGGCTCAGGGACATAAAGCAGCGTTGGCCAAATTGGCCGAGTTGACGCGCCGGGATCCAGAGGCCGTATCTGCACTTTTCGCTAGCATGGCCGGCGAGGGCAGCCAGGCTGTTCCATTGAATAGTGCTTCCGGAGAGTCGAAGGCTCTTGGCGAGGAAGATGAGAACAGTTTTGAGTGGTGCATGCGGGCCGCTGAGGCAGGTGATCCCAAAGCCCAATGGGCACTCGGGAAAATTTTTGTGGATGGCGATAAAGGCCAGAGGCAGGATTTCGGGCAGGCCGTCCGCTGGTATCGCCAGTCGGCGCAGGCAGGCTTTCCGCCCGCTCAGGCAGCACTTGCCGTGCTGTTGTCCACGGGGGGCGGTGGCATGCAAAATCATGGCGAGGCAGTTCATTGGTGGCGCAAGGCTGCTGAGCAAGGGGACGTGGAGTCGCAATACAACCTGGCGTTGATGCTCGAAAAAGGCCAAGGTGTTCCTCAGAACTATGCAGAGGCTGTCGTGTGGCTTGAAAAGGTTGCCGAGCAGGGAATTCCGATTGCCCAAACCCGCTTGGGTCTGGCGCATGCAACGGGCAGGCTTGGAAAAGTCGATCTGGCGGAGGCTTATGCCTGGTTTGCTGCGGCAGCAGCTGCCGGTAATGAAGCTGCGCAAGCAAATCGCGAGCATGCCGAGGTTTTGATGAGCGGCCAGCAACTTAAGGATGGAAAGCGCCGGGCTGAGCAAATCACGCGCAGGATTGCGCAACTTAGAGCAGGGCAGGGGCATCGCTAGTTCGCGTCAATTCATATTGTTCTTGCGTTCCCCCAAGTAGTAACCCATAATAGTGAGCTCTGACGGACGCGGGATGGAGCAGTTGGCAGCTCGTCGGGCTCATAACCCGAAGGTCGCAGGTTCAAGTCCTGCTCCCGCAACCAAAAGACTAATGAAGGATCAACCGCCTTGTGCTGTTGGTCCTTTTTTTGTTTTTGGCTCGGTCTTTGTTGGCTGGCTAAAAGAGAATTTCCGAATTTAAGCAAACCTGCGGTGGAGCTGCCATGTCTTTCAAGGACACCATTCCTGTTTTTCAAATGATCGATGTTGGTCTGCTTGATCCGCATTCGGATCATCCGCGGCGTCATGTCGATGAGGCGGCGCTTGAAATGCTGGCTACGTCGATTCGGCGCCATGGAGTCATTCATCCGCTCGTTGTTCAGCCGGCTGATGCCGCAGGGCGTCATGTGCTTGTTGTCGGTGAGCGCCGCCGCCGTGCAGCTATTCTGGCTGGTGAGAAGTTGGTTCCGGTGGTGATTCATGCCTGTCAGGCGGATGAGCTGCTGGCGATCCAGGTATTCGAGAATATGGGAAGTGGTTTGCGAGTCCCGCTTGAGTCTCGCGATTCCTCAAGAGCCATTCAGCGAATTGTTGATGGTTTTGGGCAGGAAAGTGATGCTGCCGAAGTGTTCGGGCGCAAAAAAGCCTGGCTGGTCCAGGCGACTGCTGCTGCCAATCTTTCGCCTAAGGTTAATGCGCTGTTGGAAGAAGGGCGGATATCGGGGACGGGGGCTGCTGTCCGTCTGGAAAAGTTGGCGCAAAAAAATGAAGCGAAGGCCGAGAGTCTGATTGCCAAGGCGGCACAACTGCCTGCAGGGGAAAAGTTGTCGCGCCAGGTAATCGATGATGTTCTGCTTGAGGAGGGGGGGCGATCGAGAAAAAAAGCCTCACCTAAATACGCTCGTGAAGAAGCGGAGCGGGGCGATGAAGTCAATGGTGAGGTAGGGCTCTCCGAGAAAGTGGCGCCGATCAATCCGGCGCGGCGTCGAATCAATGCAGGTAAAGTGAAAATGGTTGCTGAAATACTTGGTTTGACCACAGAGGATGAGGAAGATGTTCTCGCTAGGTTGGTGGATGAGTTTCTGGCAATGAAAACCCTCTGATTTTTCGATTGCATGAGTGTGCATATATATAGCGGACGAAAAATTCGGATTGTTTTCACAAAGTAGTTGACTGCGCTTTTAGTGTGTATATAATTCGCCCTCTTCGCTGCTGCCGGGGTTTCCGGCGGAAGGGAAGGAGAAGTTGGTAGGAAAAAAGAAGTGAGAAAGTGCTTGACGAGATGTAGGAAGTGCTTCATAATCTCGCTTCTCTGCTGCAGACGAATCGAAAGAAACGGCGCGGTAGCGATCTTTAAAAATTTGAACAACCGATAGGTGTGGGTGCCTTGATGCGAAGCGACGCAAGTCGCAAAAAGTATTAAGGCAATCACACGGATGGAGAGATCCATCGAGGTAGAAGTAAAAATTCTACCGTCAGTGAATTGCGAGTGTTTTGGATTGAACTGAAGAGTTTGATCCTGGCTCAGATTGAACGCTGGCGGCATGCCTTACACATGCAAGTCGAACGGTAACAGGGAGCTTGCTCCGCTGACGAGTGGCGAACGGGTGAGTAATGTATCGGAACGTACCTTTCAGTGGGGGATAACGTAGCGAAAGTTACGCTAATACCGCATATTCTGTGAGCAGGAAAGCAGGGGACCTTCGGGCCTTGCGCTGATTGAGCGGCTGATATCAGATTAGCTAGTTGGTGAGGTAAAGGCTCACCAAGGCGACGATCTGTAGCGGGTCTGAGAGGATGATCCGCCACACTGGAACTGAGACACGGTCCAGACTCCTACGGGAGGCAGCAGTGGGGAATTTTGGACAATGGGGGCAACCCTGATCCAGCCATGCCGCGTGAGTGAAGAAGGCCTTCGGGTTGTAAAGCTCTTTCGGCCGGGAAAAAATCGCATGGGCTAATACCCTGTGTGGATGATGGTACCGGAATAAGAAGCACCGGCTAACTACGTGCCAGCAGCCGCGGTAATACGTAGGGTGCGAGCGTTAATCGGAATTACTGGGCGTAAAGCGTGCGCAGGCGGTTTTTTAAGACAGGCGTGAAATCCCCGGGCTCAACCTGGGAACTGCGCTTGTGACTGGAAGGCTAGAGTACGGCAGAGGGGGGTGGAATTCCACGTGTAGCAGTGAAATGCGTAGAGATGTGGAGGAACACCAATGGCGAAGGCAGCCCCCTGGGTCGATACTGACGCTCATGCACGAAAGCGTGGGGAGCAAACAGGATTAGATACCCTGGTAGTCCACGCCCTAAACGATGTCAACTAGGTGTTGGGTGGGTAAAACCATTTAGTACCGGAGCTAACGCGTGAAGTTGACCGCCTGGGGAGTACGGCCGCAAGGTTAAAACTCAAAGGAATTGACGGGGACCCGCACAAGCGGTGGATGATGTGGATTAATTCGATGCAACGCGAAAAACCTTACCTACCCTTGACATGTCCAGAAGCCCGAAGAGATTTGGGTGTGCCCGAAAGGGAGCTGGAACACAGGTGCTGCATGGCTGTCGTCAGCTCGTGTCGTGAGATGTTGGGTTAAGTCCCGCAACGAGCGCAACCCTTGTCGTTAATTGCCATCATTTAGTTGGGCACTTTAACGAGACTGCCGGTGACAAACCGGAGGAAGGTGGGGATGACGTCAAGTCCTCATGGCCCTTATGGGTAGGGCTTCACACGTCATACAATGGTCGGTACAGAGGGTTGCCAAGCCGCGAGGTGGAGCCAATCCCAGAAAGCCGATCGTAGTCCGGATCGTAGGCTGCAACTCGCCTGCGTGAAGTCGGAATCGCTAGTAATCGCGGATCAGCATGTCGCGGTGAATACGTTCCCGGGTCTTGTACACACCGCCCGTCACACCATGGGAGCGGGTTCCGCCAGAAGTAGGTAGCCTAACCGCAAGGGGGGCGCTTACCACGGCGGGGTTCGTGACTGGGGTGAAGTCGTAACAAGGTAGCCGTAGGGGAACCTGCGGCTGGATCACCTCCTTTCTAGAGAAAGCATCTCTGGCACCCACAACCTATCGGTTGTTCAGTAGTGGCAACAGACGAGGGTCTGTAGCTCAGTCGGTTAGAGCACCGTCTTGATAAGGCGGGGGTCGTTGGTTCGATTCCAACCAGACCCACCAACGTCTAAACACGGGGGATTAGCTCAGCTGGGAGAGCACCTGCTTTGCAAGCAGGGGGTCAACGGTTCGATCCCGTTATCCTCCACCAAAACCTAAAGATAAGCATGGCTGTTTATCTTTGGCTTTTGGAAACGAAATGCCACGCTCTTTAACAAATTGGAAGAAGGTTGTATTGCTGATGCTGATGAGGCATTAGCAATACGTTGTGATTGCATCGATCGTTATTTCTTAGTCGGGATAACGGTCGCACAAAGATTTGCCTGTAGCCGCTCTCGCGAGAGAGGACAAGGTTATAGGATCAAGCGACTAAGTGCATGTGGTGGATGCCTTGGCGATCACAGGCGATGAAGGACGTGCAAGCCTGCGAAAAGCGGGGGGGAGCTGGCAATGAAGCTTTGATCCCCCGATATCCGAATGGGGAAACCCGGCCAGCAATGGTCATCTTTATCTGAATACATAGGATATTGAAGCGAACCCGGTGAACTGAAACATCTAAGTAGCCGGAGGAAAAGAAATCAACCGAGATTCCCCTAGTAGTGGCGAGCGAACGGGGAAGAGCCTGCTAGTGATAGCGGAACTGTTAGAAGAACGGAATGGAAAGTCCGGCCGTAGTGGGTGATAGCCCCGTATTCGAAAACAGATCCGTGGTACTAAGTTAGCGAAAAGTAGGGCGGGGCACGTGAAACCTTGTCTGAACATGG